>NZ_LEKS01000089.1:0-352 GCF_001027725.1 Flavobacterium sp. ABG | reverse complement strand
AAATTTCTTGAAGCATTATTTTTTCTGAATAATTCTTGGCGCAGTTTTTAAGGCATACGAAATCTCAACCAAAGCCATAAATCTTTCTATTCTTTCAGAGTACAACTTTTGCAAATCAGAAGTTTCAATTTCTTTTTGTATCAATCTATTTTCCTTTTTATATAAAGATTTCATATTCAAATGTACAATTTTAGAAAAACATTTCGACTAATTCTTATATTCTATTCTCATTTACTTGCTTTCTTCTCTGCTCGAAATAAATTCCACCAATTAAAAGTAACAGCATTCCAATCGAACTAAAAAGTGCAATTATACTTCCTGTTTTTATAACTTGTGGTTCAAACTTGAATTC
>NZ_LEKS01000088.1:0-362 GCF_001027725.1 Flavobacterium sp. ABG | reverse complement strand
TTATAAAGCATTTGGAATTCAAAAAGGAGATGGTATGTTTATTGAACCGGAAAAACGAGTAAAAATCTGGTAATGGTTTTAGCTTAATTAGAGATAAAAGTCCCGTTTGTAATTATTCAGACGGGACTTTTGTTTATAATATCTTACTACGCCCTTTTCTTAAAGAATAATTTACCATATACAATCCTGTTAATGTAACCCCACCTCCAATGGCTATTGCAGTTGTAAGTGATTCACCAAAAATAATAGTGCCTAAAATAACAGCCACGATTGGGTTGATATAAGCATAAATGCTATTTATTTCTGCAGGTAGGTTTTGAAGTGCATAGATGAATGCAATGAAAGTAAGAACAGAGCCAAAA
>NZ_LEKS01000087.1:0-381 GCF_001027725.1 Flavobacterium sp. ABG | reverse complement strand
GAAGGATTATTTACGTTTTAAAAACCGTTCGCTATCCTATCGAAAATTATTTTATAAAGATTTAAAATTACTTCGTCCAAGAACAGCCAACGGAAAATGGTATGAACCATTTGATCCTGTATCGGGAGCGAACTTTGAAGAAAATGTTGGTTTTATTGAAGGCAATGCCTGGCAATATGCTTTTATGGTACCTCACGATATCAAAGGACTTATAAAGCTAATGGGCGGTGATAAAGCTTTTTCAAACCAATTGCAAAAAGTATTCGATATCAAGCAATTTGATATGGCAAATGAGCCGGATATTGCGTATCCTTATTTGTTTAATTACATAAAAGGAGACGAATGGAAAAGCCAGAAATTGGTTAAAAAATTAGTAGCAAC
>NZ_LEKS01000086.1:0-392 GCF_001027725.1 Flavobacterium sp. ABG | reverse complement strand
TATACTAGCGGGCATTCAGTGATTTCTTCTTGTTCGTCGCTGATTTTGACATCTATTTTTGGAGATAATTTTAGTTACATTGATGATTCTGAAGTTCCTTTTGGCTTGCCAAAAAGACCTTTTAAGTCATTCAAGCAAGCGGCAGCAGAGGCTGCAATCAGTAGATTGTATGGAGGTATCCATTACAGAGCCGCAATTGAAAATGGTGTTGTTCAGGGGGATAACATTGGAAATTATTTGAATAAAAAATTAAAGATGCTTAAAAAATAATGATAGTCAGAAAAAAAATTATATTAGGATTTAGTGCTTTTTTTTTAGTCTTTTTAACTTGGTATTTATTTATTAAAAAAAGTGATTATAGTATTTCATTTAAAGTTAATACTGCTACAGGA
>NZ_LEKS01000085.1:0-394 GCF_001027725.1 Flavobacterium sp. ABG | reverse complement strand
TTGTCAAACTATTAAAATATCCTGCATTGCAACAAGTAGATGCAAAACGTCAAAAACAAGTAAAATATATTATAACAACTTTAATTTTAACACTAATGTTGCCCAGTATTTATTTTGCTTATAAACTAATTGACGAAAAAAAATACAATCAAAAAATTGAAGTTTTCATTGAAAAAGAATTCATAAACAAAGGATATACAATACTTTATAAAAAAATTAGATTTAATTCAAATCCAAAAAAAATTGAACTTGCTTTTTTAACCAAAAAATTTAGCGACCAAGAAATCAAATCACTTAAACATACACTTAATAATTATAAAATATATAATACTGAATTAAATATCAAACAAGACACCACCGATATTAAAAAATACATTTTGAATGAAATTAATTC
>NZ_LEKS01000084.1:0-407 GCF_001027725.1 Flavobacterium sp. ABG | reverse complement strand
ATTTTTTATAAGTGGTTTTTCTGAAAAAATAGTGTCTGTTTTTTTTCGACTGTTATAAATGATAAACTTGTTAAGGACAATGGCAAAATCTATTAAGATATTTGGAATTTCTCTTTCAAATTTAAGCTGTAATTTTCGGGTCAATTCGCCTCTGAATTGATTTTGAAGCAAAGCACTTTTAATTTTAAATTTGGTTTTTTTATCACGAATATAATGCTCCGCTAACTGTTTATAAAGCAAGTCTTTTTTGTTGACAATCGTCGAATCAATATCGCTATAATCATTTGAAATAGTAGCAATTTCCTCTTTAATTTCCGAATGAAACTGAGCCACTTTATAATCGTAAGTTGTTTTTACCAAATAACATTGCACAACCGATAACGCTATCAAAGCGATGACAGAAAACG
>NZ_LEKS01000083.1:0-414 GCF_001027725.1 Flavobacterium sp. ABG | reverse complement strand
TTTTCAGTTATGACAAAAGAATTATCGCGCAAATGATGGCAGGAACTGTAAACGAAGCGACACTTTCATTTGATGATTTTGTCAATGATGCAAAAGACGTTTTCACTTATTTCAAAAATCAAAAAAAATACAACAAAATAATAATTGCAGGACACAGTGAGGGTTCACTAATAGGAATGCTAGCCGCAAACAACAATGCCGATGCCTTCATTTCATTGGCAGGAGCCGGAAGAACAATTGATGCTGTTTTAACAGAGCAAATAGAGAAACAAGCTCCTTTTCTAAAAGAAGAAGTACAAAAAGATCTTGAAATTCTTAAAAGCGGAAAAACCTTTGAACTAAAAAATCAAATGCTAGCTTCTTTATTTAGAACAAGTGTTCAACCCTATATGATTTCATGGATAAAATACAATC
>NZ_LEKS01000082.1:0-416 GCF_001027725.1 Flavobacterium sp. ABG | reverse complement strand
GCATCAGACAATTTATAGGTGGGTTTCTTTATATTTCCTTTTTTATGTTTAAAAAAACGCCTTGGCCAAAAGGAAAACAGTGGAAAACTATTATCATTCTCAGCATTCTTAATTTCGTTTTAAGCAACGGACTAAGCACTTGGGGCGTGAAATACATCAGTAGTGGTCTAGGTGCTATTATAGGCGCTCTTGTTCCGTTATGGGTTGTTATTATCAGTTTTTTTAGAGGCGAACGATTGGCACGATTAGCCGTTATTGGTCTGGTGGTCAGTTTTGGTGGTGTATGTGTTATTTTCTACGATCATTTAAGCGATTTTCTACTTCCTGATTTTAGATTTGGAATTTTTATTTCAATAATTTCTACGTTAACCTGGGCGTTTGGAACCTTATATACTAAGAAAAAAGCAGCCAGTTTC
>NZ_LEKS01000081.1:0-417 GCF_001027725.1 Flavobacterium sp. ABG | reverse complement strand
CTAGCGTTGCTTCTACACTAATTTTGCTGTATTAATTTAAAACAACTATTTAAGATGGAATCAAAGAAAAACAAAATAGCATTAGTAACCGGCGGAAGCCGTGGATTAGGGAAAGATATGGCTTTGAGCCTTGCCAAAAAAGGACTTGACGTAGTGCTGACCTACAACAGTAAGAAAGAAGAAGCGGAAGCTGTTGTAAAAGAAATTGAAAATTTGGGACAGAAAGCTGCGGCTATTCAACTGAATGTTGCCGAAGTGAATAGTTTTGAGGCGTTTTTTCAAAATGTAGCAATTGCATTAAAAAACACTTTCGATACAGAAAAATTTGATTTTTTAGTTAATAATGCAGGCGTAGGTGTTCACGAAAGTTTATTGAAAACAACTACAGCTCAATTTGATGATTTGGTAAACATTCAA
>NZ_LEKS01000080.1:0-420 GCF_001027725.1 Flavobacterium sp. ABG | reverse complement strand
TGCATCACAAACATTTGGGTAAGGAGCACGGTGAGTGTTTCGGAATGTTATTTGTGCCTTTCAAATACTATAAAATCTAATAATTCCATTTGGGCGTGACCCGATGAAAAATCGGGTCGGGCTGTACGTTCCCGCTTTTTTATAGCTGGCAAAAAAGCCATCTATAAAAAGAGCTCCACTTCCATCCCTCACGCAACTCGCATTTCAATACAATTTCCGATTAAAAACAACAAGTATCACAGATGAAACTCTATAAAAAAGAAACCGTTCAGCATGTAAATGCAAGTTTAGAAGAATGTTGGGCTTTTTTTTCCAGTCCAAGTAATCTTCAAAAAATCACACCAGAAACAATGGGTTTCGAAATCACTGATTTCGATAATAAATCCATGTACGCCGGGCAAATAATACAATATAAAGTGT
>NZ_LEKS01000079.1:0-435 GCF_001027725.1 Flavobacterium sp. ABG | reverse complement strand
AAACCGATGCAAAAGTGGCAATGCGTTCCCGCAATAAATCAAAATCAGAGATTTGTTTTGGAAAACTTCTGGTAATCGCGATACTTTTCTTTTGATCAACAAGAGGTTCTAATTCTAAAACTGATTTTCCTTCTAATTCATATTTTAACCGAAGACCAACAACTCCCATTTCTTTCTTAATCCAAGCTTCGTGTTGTGGTGCTATAAAGTCTAAAGCGGTGGTAATATTTCGAGCTTTCATCTTTTTATTCATTCGATAACCAATACCCCAAACATCTTCAATTTTAGTCCATTTCAAAGCTTTGATGCGTTTCTCATCACTATCGATTACATAAACACCATGCGTTCTGTCTTGAAATTTTTTGGCAATTTTATTGGCTACTTTTGATAATGCTTTGGTTGGTGCAAAACCTATGCAAACGGGAATTCCCACCC
>NZ_LEKS01000078.1:0-436 GCF_001027725.1 Flavobacterium sp. ABG | reverse complement strand
TTGTAAAGTAAATCAATCCCAGAATGACTAGGATAAATAAACTGGCAAAAATGGAGGAATAATCTTTTTTCATGATTAGGAAGTAGATTGGGGTTGTGGTATTAAATATCTTTTTTGACTAACATATAAAAATCATTGTCCAAAAGCATATAGCCTTGGTCGTACAGAAAATAGTAGGTATTCCCTGTTTTAGTTTGTAAAATATTGGTAAAAAACTCAAAATCAAAACCTTTGCTGAGGAGTTTCGCCCGAGTGGTTTTTGATTTTCCTTCGGTGTTGAGTTCGGATAGAATGCGGTAATTCTTGCGCAACTTATTGTTGATGTTGCGCATAAAATTGGTGCTGTCTTTGTTTATTTTGTTATTGTAAGCATTACGACAACCGTCGCTGCAAAACTTTTTGTCTTCGCGGCCTACAATCTTTTCTCCACATTCTA
>NZ_LEKS01000077.1:0-445 GCF_001027725.1 Flavobacterium sp. ABG | reverse complement strand
TGAACATGGTTGCACCATCGTTTACATCAAACACTACTACTGTAGCTGATGGAACGGATCACATTGACCCTGCACAATTAAGAGGTTTAGGACCAGATCAAGTATTGGTATTGGTTAACGGAAAAAGAAGACATACTTCTTCTTTAGTAAATATTAATGGATCCCCAGGACGAGGATCTGTAGGAACGGATTTAAATGCAATTCCTGCTTTTGCTATCGAAAAAATCGAAGTATTAAGAGACGGAGCTTCCGCACAATATGGTTCTGATGCTATTGCAGGTGTAATCAATATTAATGTAAAGAAAAACACCAATAAATTAGATGTTGCCCTTTTTGGAGGAGGAAATCTTTCAAAAGGCGCTAATGACCACGATGGCGGTATTGATGGTGGTAATTACCAATTAGACTT
Organism: Flavobacterium sp. ABG; assembly: GCF_001027725.1. Taxonomy (NCBI): domain Bacteria; kingdom Pseudomonadati; phylum Bacteroidota; class Flavobacteriia; order Flavobacteriales; family Flavobacteriaceae; genus Flavobacterium; species Flavobacterium sp. ABG. The sequence continues at coordinate 36 of NZ_LEKS01000077.1, read as the reverse complement.
AAACTACGGAACAGGTCTTGGTAAAGAGAAAAGTTT
>NZ_LEKS01000076.1:0-452 GCF_001027725.1 Flavobacterium sp. ABG | reverse complement strand
AATGTATCTACCGTAGTTGTCTTCAGAATACGTTCCTGGAACTGTTTTTGGAATATGATACGTAATTTCATCAGTAGAAATTGATGGCGCATTTACGGTTACCATCACCTTGTCATTTTTTATATCATTTAGATTGATTGCAACCTGAACTTCTTGTTTTGAAGCATTAGTAATAGAAGTACTTGCCGTTTTACAGCTCCAAAGAATTGAAGCTAAAGCAAGGGAAAAAAGTATTCGTTTCATTTTGTTCGTTTTATTTTTGTTATAAGTCATTTAAACCCTGCTATTGTTACAGTTTATAATGATTTAATAAAGACAGTAATGGTGTTAGTTAATTTTGTCGATACCGGTAAATCAGGATTGGTATAGGATTTCATGTTTTCGGTATCATCACCCATAATTTCTTTGAAAATATGATTCATATTGTCAATAATAACAAGTTCAGCATCAGG
>NZ_LEKS01000075.1:0-454 GCF_001027725.1 Flavobacterium sp. ABG | reverse complement strand
TGCAATAGCATTGAAGCCGCCTTCAATTTCAGTGAAATTTCTAAACCCGCGTGCTTCTAATATAGAAGCGGCAATCATGCTGCGATAACCGCCGGCACAATGCAAATAAAAATGTTCTTTTGGATTAATATCTTTAATCCAATCATTGATAGATGCTAATGGCTTGCTAAAGGCTTCCTCAACATGTTCGGCACAATATTCACTTTCTTTACGGATATCTATTATTTTGCTTTCGCCAATTTTTACTTCTTTGGAAAATTGTTCGGCTGTAATTCTATTTACGGTGTCAATTTCTTTTCCCGCTTTTGCCCAAGCCTTATAACCACCATCCAAATGACCGATTAAGTTATCAAAACCCACGCGACTCAAGCGAGTAACGGTTTCTTCTTCTTGTCCTTCTTCGGAAACAATTAGAATTGGTTGTTTCACATCGGCAACTAAAGCACCAACCCAG
>NZ_LEKS01000074.1:0-454 GCF_001027725.1 Flavobacterium sp. ABG | reverse complement strand
AGCGCTGACTATTCAGAATGGAAACAAGGAAGGCGCGCTACTGGACTCGTATTCTCCGCTTCTTCGATGTCTCAAAAATTTGGATGGACTATTGGAGGCGCCGCAACAGGATGGCTTTTGGGATATTACGGTTTTCAGGCAAATATTGAGCAAACTGCAGTTACCCAAAACGGAATTCAACTGATGCTAAGCATTCTTCCAGCGGCCGCCGCAGTCATTTCAGTACTTTTTATCTTGTTCTACCCGCTTACTGAAGAAAAACTGCAGACTATTGAACAAGACCTTAACAACAAAAGAAATTTAACTAATTAATACTTGATTTAGAACTTTCAATCATGAATACAAAAACAATAAATACCGATTTCCAAAAAAGAAAAATTGAAATTGAAAATGAATTTCAACAACTAATTGAGCAAAAAAATGAGCCTCAATCTTCTGTTGGGAACGGTATATT
>NZ_LEKS01000073.1:0-465 GCF_001027725.1 Flavobacterium sp. ABG | reverse complement strand
TTAAGTTTTTAATACTATTTGTATTCTTGTCTTCAATAAAAACATCTTGAGACGCAAACAATCCATCAACTTCATCAATATCTATAGAAAAGGCACCTTCAATAGTAGAACTAAAGCCTAATGAAACCTCATCATTTTCATCAAAAGGCAGAGCCCTCCCTTGTATGGTTAAATTTTTATCTTCATTTACACTGTAAAAATCGATAAACTGGTTTCCATCAAAACTCTCTCCATCAAAAGAATTATCATATCCATTAGTAGCATTTGCTACATAACCCAGTAAAGTTTGTTTGAAAGCCCCTTTTGCATTAGACAAACTCAACCAAACACGATGTTTATCAACAACCTCTAATTGTTTTCTATTTTTTTTAGTACTAAATTTAAAAAAACTTGAATTTTGCCCAGCCTTACGCATATTGTTATTAAATAAAATAGTCCCAGTTCCGCTAATTCTTCCAGTAATAA
>NZ_LEKS01000072.1:0-568 GCF_001027725.1 Flavobacterium sp. ABG | reverse complement strand
GCATCTGAAAGTAATTCTGCTGTAGTTAAATCAGTAATTTCACCATATAAAAGTTGTTCACAAATAAGCCTTTTGGTTTCTAAGAATTTATAAATATCATCGTATCCTTGTCCACCATCTCTATTGGAGCTAAAAAAACCTCTTCTTGATTTTGTATCTATTAAATAAGCAAAATCATCTTTAGGCGAATTAACATTTTCTCCTACATTTTGCACTTCACTGAAACTTCCGTCAGTATTTATTTTGGATACAAAAACATCTAATCCTCCAAGACCGGGATGCCCGTCAGAGGCAAAATAAATTTCATTTTCATCATTTACAAAAGGGAAGGTTTCTCTTCCTTCCGTATTGATTTTATTTCCTAAGTTTTCTGGTGTTCCAAAAGTCCCATCATCATTTATTTTCACCTTGAATAAATCAGACTGCCCTAATGTTCCGGGCATATCTGAAGCAAAATATAATGTCTTCCCATCAGGGCTTAATGCTGGATGTGCTGTACTGTAATTATTACTGTCAAAAGACAGTTCAGTTACATTAGTCCATTTATCATTTTCTAAACTGGCTTTGT
>NZ_LEKS01000071.1:0-471 GCF_001027725.1 Flavobacterium sp. ABG | reverse complement strand
AATAAATGTAGCATTATCAGAAGAAGGTGGTCAAAATCTTCAAGAAGTTGTGGTTACTGGTACAAGAACAGCACCTAGAAGTAACACCACGACTGCACTTCCTATCGATGTAATATCCTCTAAAGACTTAGCATCAACTGGACAAGCTACTTTTGACAAAGCGTTACAGTACAAGATTCCTTCTTTTAATACGGTTCAAACACCTGTAAATGATGCTACATCATTGCTTGACCCTTATGAAATTAGAAATATGGGACCAAGCAGGACTTTAATCCTTATCAACGGAAAACGTAAAAATTTAAGTTCTTTACTTTACGTACAAACTTCTCCGGGACGAGGTGAAACAGGTGCAGATATTTCTGCAATTCCTACAGACGCTATCGAAAGAGTCGAAATCCTTCGTGATGGTGCATCAGCTCAATATGGTTCTGATGCGATTGCAGGGGTAATGAATATTATCTTAAAAAAGAA
>NZ_LEKS01000070.1:0-472 GCF_001027725.1 Flavobacterium sp. ABG | reverse complement strand
CATCGCTGTTCCCGCATGATGAATATCTACTATTTCCTCGTTTCCTTTCAATGCTTTTTGCATTACTTCACTATCATCTGAATTAGAAGTATTGGCCAAAGTAATATTGGGAAACAACGCTTGTAGCAATAATAGTCGGTTGGTTTCACTTTTTGAGCCGGTAACTGCAATTTGAGCTTGTAAATTGGAATGGGAAGTTTGTAACAGTAAATTCATGTTTTTAATTATGAGTTATGAATTATGAGGTATAGCTTTCGCTTTTAACTCAAATAATTTAGGGACGCAATTTACCACTACTCATTCACAATTCATAATTTACAATTCACAAATTATTTAAGTTTTTCGTTGTTTTTGTGACGGTCTTTGTCACGGACGGATTTCAAATCCATTTTCTTGTCGAAAGCAGCTTGTAAATCGATTCCCGTTTGATTGGCCAAACATAAAACCACGAAAACCACATCGGCCAATTCTT
>NZ_LEKS01000069.1:0-481 GCF_001027725.1 Flavobacterium sp. ABG | reverse complement strand
ACATTAACCTGATTGCCGTGATGACACCAATGTGTTCCAATACCAAAGGATTGAATTATTTTGAGAAAGTGCATCAAATGTATCCCGAAATTCACAATTATGAAAAAGCAGTAGAAGGCGATCAGTATTTTTCTTCCTGTGGACATATGAATAATAGTGGAGCTCGGAAATTTACCGCTATAATTATAAGAGATTTTTTTTTAATCAATGATAACTAAGAATATTATATGGATTTGATATAGGTTTTGAAGAAATATTAAATCATATGAAAGATTTTTTTTCGACATTGTATTTGTTTGGTGAATAATTTAATATCGAAATCAGTCTGTTTAATTTGAGTGCTTTAAAATTAAAATCTAGTAGGTTTAAAAAAAAAAATCGTTTAAGAAACGTTTCCTCTTTAAGAATTATATATTTAGATTCTAATGAAAAACTTTTTAAGTTTATTTGCTAAAATTTTGCTCACAACACTTTTATTACT
>NZ_LEKS01000068.1:0-484 GCF_001027725.1 Flavobacterium sp. ABG | reverse complement strand
TTTTGTTATCTTTCAAAGCGATGTCATAATTCCCAATTCCGTCTTTATTGAATATGATATTGATTAACCCGTTTTTTGAAGTTATTCCGTCAATATTCATTGCTTCGTTTTTGCCCTTAAAAAGTTCCTTAATGGACATTTTTAAATTCAATTCACCTAATGAAACTAACGTGTCGCCTTCAAAAGGAGCTTTGTTTATAATAACTAACTTATCCAAAGTCACATTCGCGTTTGGGAAATTTTTGAATAAACTTAAATCGGCATCTGCAAAAGTGACTTTGGCATCTACTTTTTCATTGATAGCTTCGGCAATTTTGGCTTTTATTTGATCTTTAAAAAAATAGGGAATAGCAAATAAAGCTGCTGCGAGTAGGACAATTAGAATCCCAATGATTTTTAAAATTTTCTTTAGCATAATTTGATTTCTTAAGATTTTATAAGTTTAGCAAAAACCCTGCCTGACTTCTTACAAAAATAACGGATT
>NZ_LEKS01000067.1:0-488 GCF_001027725.1 Flavobacterium sp. ABG | reverse complement strand
GGAATTTACATAAAATCTTTTACCGTTCTATGGTATTTTAGCAAAAGACGATTCTTACAAAAACATAAAAAAATAATATATAAACAAAATTAAACCGTTTAAAGACAATTATATCAGTTTAAAAGCTATTTTATTATATATACGTATCGTTTAGGGATTTAGATTAGAAAAATTGCAAATAAAAAAAAGCGCATTTTGTTTCAACAAAATGCGCTTTTTTTATAATACTTGAAGCCGTTTTAATAAATAATTTTCTTTGTTACAGTTTTACCATTTTCTAATATAATTTTAACAAGCAAGACTTGATCATTCATGACTAAATTTGGTAGTACTAATTTATTGGCATCAATATTTATTTTTTCATATACTGTTCTACCCAACAAATCATATACCTCAACTTTATTTATCACTTCAACCGATGAATCTATTTTTATCAGTTTATTTTTATTAGAGACTAAAACGGCACTATCTCCTTTATCAAAAGTGCC
>NZ_LEKS01000066.1:0-499 GCF_001027725.1 Flavobacterium sp. ABG | reverse complement strand
TTTATCAACAATGGCTTGAGCATTTTTAGTTTGATGATCTTCAGCTACATTTGGTGAAGGAATAAAAATTACTGGCTTCCCAACAATGCACAACTCCGAAACTGATGACGCTCCTGCTCGGGAAATAATAACATCTGCAGCAGCATAAACTAAATCCATTCTTTCTATAAAAGCGACTACCTGAACATTTTCTTTGTTATATTTTTTATAATCTTCTAAATATAATTTTCCGCATTGCCAAATCACCTGAACATTTTGAGAAAGAATATTTTCCAATTCTTTTTCGATTAATTGGTTGACTCTTCTCGCACCAAGACTTCCTCCAAGAACTAACAATGTTTTCTTTTTAGAGTCTAAATTAAAATATTGAATGGCTTCTGCTCTTTTACTGTCGATATCAATTAAATCCTGACGCACTGGATTTCCGGTCAAAATCATTTTTCCTTTTGGAAAAAATCGTTCCAAATTTTCGTATGCAACACAAATTTTACTTGCTTTT
>NZ_LEKS01000065.1:0-501 GCF_001027725.1 Flavobacterium sp. ABG | reverse complement strand
CACATTGGAACGAAGAGGAGATGATATTTACATTCCTGCTCACGAAGATGGATATGAGGTAAAAACGGATATTGATGGTTCTATTCTTACTATTGCTGATGCACCATGGCCAGGATTTACACCTGATTTATTGAGTATCGTTTTAGTTGTAGCCACACAAGCAAGAGGAGATGTATTGATTCACCAAAAAATGTTTGAAAGCCGATTGTTTTTTGTAGATAAATTAATCGACATGGGAGCAAAAATTATGTTATGTGACCCGCATAGAGCAGTGGTTATGGGGCATGATTTTAAATCACAATTGAAAGCAACAACAATGTCTTCACCGGATATTCGTGCTGGAATCTCCTTATTGATTGCGGCTCTTTCAGCTAAAGGAACAAGTACCATTCAAAATATTGAACAAATAGATAGAGGTTATGAGCGAATAGACGAACGCTTAAGAGCGATTGGAGCTAATATCATTCGAGCATAAACTTCTAAATTATTAAAAAAAAATCG
>NZ_LEKS01000064.1:0-545 GCF_001027725.1 Flavobacterium sp. ABG | reverse complement strand
AGCATGAATGATTTCAAAAGAGTGTATGTTAGATTTGGACATTCCATGAGAATCATTAACAGTTATGGTACTACAGAAACTACCATTGACAGTTCTTATTTTGAAGTTGATACCATTAATAATCTGGATGGTTTAGTTCATGTACCAATTGGTAAACCTTTGTGGAATAATAAGTTTTACGTATTAAATCAATCGAATACACTTTTACCTGTTGGTATAATTGGAGAGTTATGTATCGGAGGAACAGGCGTTGCTCTTGGCTATCTGAATAAAGAAGAGTTAAATAGAGAGAAATTTATCATAAATCCTTTCATAGAAGGAGAAAGAATATATAAAACGGGCGATTTGGCACGTTGGTTGCCTGATGGTAACCTTGAACTTATCGGTAGAAAAGACGACCAGGTTAAGATCCGTGGGTATCGTATCGAGCTGGGTGAGATTGAGAATGTATTATCATTATTAGAATCGGTTACCCAATGTTGTGTTTTGGCCAAGGAAGATGTTAGTGGTATCAAACGTTTGGTTGGTTATGTAGTGGTAGAAGG
>NZ_LEKS01000063.1:0-509 GCF_001027725.1 Flavobacterium sp. ABG | reverse complement strand
ACATAAGAAGGACGAATCAATAATGGAAAGTCTAAAGTATCAGCCAAAGCAGAAGCTTCGTCTGCTGTTTCTGCAATTCCAAACTGTGGGAAAGGAATTTTTAAATCCGTTAAAAGTTCTGAGAAACGTCCTCTGTCTTCGGCTAAATCCAAAGCATCAAAACTAGTTCCCAAGATTTTTATACCGTATTTAGAAAGCTTTTCGGCCAATTTCAAGGCAGTTTGTCCACCTAATTGTACGATTACACCTTCTGGTTTCTCATGTTGAATAATATCGTAGATATGTTCCCAGAAAACCGGTTCGAAATACAATTTATCCGCTGTATCAAAATCAGTCGAAACCGTTTCTGGATTACAGTTGATCATGATGGTTTCGTATCCACATTCTTTGGCGGCAAGCACCCCGTGAACACAAGAATAATCAAATTCGATTCCTTGTCCAATTCTATTTGGGCCTGACCCAAGAACAATTATTTTCTTTTTATCCGTAACAATACTTTCGTTGTCTAC
>NZ_LEKS01000062.1:0-518 GCF_001027725.1 Flavobacterium sp. ABG | reverse complement strand
ACCACAAAATCATCACCCGGAACATTAATTTTTATCTCAGCAATTTTATTCTCTTTATCACTTGTCTTTTCAACTTTTAAAAAAACATCCACGGACACTACCTTATCGTAATATTTTTCTAACTTGTCCATTCTTTCTTGAACAAAATCAACTAGCTTTTTGTCAACAGTAAAGTTAACTGCATGAACATTTACCTTCATAATCATTATTTTTTAATAGTTAAACATTTCCAAATTACTTCTGATTCCTTGGATGCGCATCTCCATATACTTTTTTTAGTTCTGCCAAACTATTATGCGTATATATCTGCGTTGACGCCAAACTGGAATGTCCTAATAATTCTTTTACTGAGTTCAAATCGGCTCCGTTATTTAATAGATGAGTTGCAAACGTATGTCGCAATATATGCGGACTCTTTTTTACTTTCTCGGAGACAGCACTAAAGTAAGAATTTATTAATCGATACACAAAAGAATCATTTAATTTTAACCCTTTTTTTGTGAGAAAAAAATAATCGT
>NZ_LEKS01000061.1:0-519 GCF_001027725.1 Flavobacterium sp. ABG | reverse complement strand
ATGTACTTTCTCTTTATGATCTTGATTTTTGGCAAGCTCAATCACATCTCTATAATTAGAGTTGTCCATCACATAAATGTAATCAAAAGCATCAAAATCATTCGTGCTGAATTGACGTCCTTTTTGATTTGAAATGGTGATTTTATTTTTTTTTGCAACAGCAATAGAACGATCATCCGGTGAATGGCCAATGTGCCATGAACCTGTTCCTGCTGAATCAACTGTAAATTTACTTTTTGGGAGTTTTGATGCTAATATACCTTCGGCTAAGGGCGACCGACAAATATTTCCTAAACAAACCATTAAAATTTTTATGGACATGATGCTTTTATAGCGTTAATTTTTTATTGATATCTTCAACAAATTTTTTGAATTGTTTGTCAGTAGCAACTAAATTGTCAACGGTTTTGCAAGCGTGTAATACTGTAGCGTGATCTCTGTCTCCTATTTGTGAACCAATGTTCGCCAAAGATGCTTTTGTGAATTTTTTAGCAAAAAACATTGCCAATTGCCTCGCTT
>NZ_LEKS01000060.1:0-522 GCF_001027725.1 Flavobacterium sp. ABG | reverse complement strand
ATAGATTAAAAGAGAATACGAAAATTGGGAGAGCTGAATTAAAATTATCACTTGGAATATTTTCAATTTTTTGTCTAAGTTCAAAAAGTTTTTACGGAACCTTTGACGATTCATCTTTCAGACTAACAGAAAATTATAATTTTACTTCAGGCTTATATTTGCTTAAAGGAGAATATCAAAATATTAACAACAAAGTAAAACTAAATTATATTATTGAACCTATGAGTAAAATAGGAATGATTTGGCTAAAATATTTTCCATTTGTTGCGATAATTGGTTTCAATTCCTTTTTCTTTTTTAATTTTAAAAACGCGCCAAATGACATATATATAGTTTTTAATTTATTCTTCGCCTTTATAATATTCCATTCGAGATGGAATATAAAAAGGAAAAAGAAAAACTTGGAACAAAAATTTATTGAAATATTTGAAATAGAAAATATTGATAAATAAAAACACAGCCACCAACAGCCGTTACGAGAGATTTGGGACTAGACTGAATTTAAAGATGGTTTTGTACTTG
>NZ_LEKS01000059.1:0-524 GCF_001027725.1 Flavobacterium sp. ABG | reverse complement strand
ATATTATATTCCTGAATTTGATTTGAGTCATGTTAAAGTTTTAGAATGGGATAATTGTATCAATTCGCTAGCAGTAGGAATTAAATGTGCTTGGGCAGTAACCACAGTTTCTCCAAATTATCTGAATGAAATAAATTATTCAGCTAATGGTTTAGAATCCTTGTTTAATTTGGTACGTTATAAATCCAGAGGAATTTTGAACGGAATTGATATTGAAGTTTGGGATCCTGCAAAAGATGCGATGCTTGAAAAAAACTATTCGATTAAAAATTTTGAAAAAGGGAAGCAGGAAAATAAAGAAAAATTATGTAGCCTCTTTAATTTAGATCCAACAAAACCGCTTTTTAGTTTTATTGGAAGATTATTAGAAGAAAAAGGAGGGGATTTATTACCTCATGCTTCAGCACTTGCATTATCTGAAAATTATGCAGCAATTAATATTTTAATTTTAGGTTCGGGAAATCCAACAATTGAAAATCAACTGAACAGCTTATTGGATGATTATAAAGGCAACTACAATACTT
>NZ_LEKS01000058.1:0-526 GCF_001027725.1 Flavobacterium sp. ABG | reverse complement strand
AAAGTTATGGGACGCATTTCGTTAGTTTTTTTGTAAAAATAGGGATTAATTTGAAAAAAAATAACCACAAAAGTCACAAAAGGAAAAGGAAGTCATAAATGAACGGAAAAGCAATGCCGAAAATTTATGTTCTGTTATGTATTATAAAAATATTTAAGAATTAAGCATACAATCTTTTGTGTTTTTGAAAAGTAAATAAGAAGCTTTTGTACCTTTTGTGGTAAAAAACCAAATTATTCTATAGTGACGAAAAATATATATACTAGTCTGTCGTTTTTTGGTTTAAACATAAGCATACTATTTATACTTTTACAAAAAAATAAAAATGACTTTCGACAAAGAAAAAATCCTTCAATATTGCAATCAAATTTCAAAAAACACACTGATGCAAACCCTGAATATTGAATATACTGATGCAGGAGAAGATTATTTAGTGGCTACGATGCCTGTAAATCCATCAGTGCATCAACCTTTTGGATTATTACATGGTGGCGCTTCGGTTGCTTTGGCCGAAAGTGTGGGGAGT
>NZ_LEKS01000057.1:0-549 GCF_001027725.1 Flavobacterium sp. ABG | reverse complement strand
TTTATCATTTGCGGTAATTGCAAATTCTACACGGCGGTTTTGACTTCTGCCTTCCGGTGTATCATTAGTAGCAATTGGATCCGCAATTCCAAAACCAGACGTTTTGAATCTACTTGTTTTTAACCCTTTTAAAACCAAATAATCCTTAACTGATACTGCTCTTTTTTGAGAAAGTGTCAAATTATATTCTGGTTTACCTGTATTATCAGTATAACCAAAAATCTCAATATTTGTATCCGCATAACTATTAAATACAGGAATCAATTTATCTAAATTAGCTTTAGCTTGAATGGTTAAAGTCGTTTTATTAGTATCAAAGCGAACAGCATCCTCTTTCAAAGTCAAGTGAATTCCTTCACCTACTCTTTCTACATCGGCACCTGGCAAAGCTTGATCAATTTCTCTGGCTTGCTTATCCATTTTATTTCCAATAAGAGCGCCTGTTCCTCCACCAACTGCAGCACCAATAGCCGCTCCCAAAGCAGCATTACCACCTTTTCCTAAATTATTACCTAGAATCCCACCGATTAATGCTCCTGCTGCAACACC
>NZ_LEKS01000056.1:0-592 GCF_001027725.1 Flavobacterium sp. ABG | reverse complement strand
AACCTGCAGCCGAAAACCAAAACCATTGAAATTGAGGAGAATACGTAAGATTAATAAATATCAAAAGCGGAATGACACAACAATAAGAAATCAGGTTCCCATAAAAGCCTTTGAGTTCTTCAACCCGTTTTTTAGCTCTGTAATACGCGCTATTTTCGCTATAATTAGTACTCGTTTCCATAACTGAAATTTGTTTGGTTAAAATGGGTATTTTGACCGTAAAAGTTTTTTCATTTTGCTCAATCAATACTTTTCTATTAGTAATAATTCCATAGCGATTGATGATATTTTGTAATCCTACACCCTGACGATCCTGCAAAACTTCCTTCTTTTGATAATCATTTTGAATAGCAAGGTAATCGCCTTCAATTGTAATGCGAATGTGCAAAGGTCTTTGTTCACTAACTACATTGTGCTTTACGGTATTCTCCAATAAAAGCTGTAAAGAAAGTGGAACAACTTTGGCTTCCGGATTACTATTTGTTGCTGGTAATTCATAAAACAAACTGTTTTCAAAACGCATTTTGAGCAGGTTCATATAGGTTTTGGCGAAAGCCAATTCTTCTTCAACCGAAACTAACTCTTTGTCTTT
>NZ_LEKS01000055.1:0-601 GCF_001027725.1 Flavobacterium sp. ABG | reverse complement strand
AGCGAGAGCTGTTTTAGCTGGACCTGTTCAGGTTGGAAAAATAGATCTCAATCCAAAAAAACCAATAGTTGTTCCTGCTCCTGTTAAGGTTGTTGAAAAAATCGAGACTCCTATAGTTTCAGTTCCGGTTGAAAAACCTGCTATTGTAGAAGCTATTCAAAAAGAGCCAGTTCAAAAAGAACCTTCACAAGATAAACTTGTTTCAGACAAAAAAGAAGTTAAACCTATTGTTGGAATAAAAGAAGTAAAGAAAGAGCCAGTAAAAGAGGTTGTTTCTGAAACTGTAAAAATTGAAAAAGTTGAAGAGGCTCCGGTTGATGAAACGATAACAACTCAATATCAAAAGTTATCAGGTACTACTTTAACAGGTCAGATAATTGATTTATCTCAATTTAATAAGCCTAAAAAGAAAAAAGAAGAGCCTAAAATTACTCCAAATAAACCAGGTGCGCCAGGAGCTATAGGAGCTAATAATGCTAATAAGAATAAACGCAAAAGAATTGCTCCAAAGCCGGGTGCTCCTAGACCACCTGCTACTCCTGGAGTTCCTGGAGCGCCAAATCCGAATAAAATCACGCCTAACACAGGTGGTGGTGGTTTT
>NZ_LEKS01000054.1:0-656 GCF_001027725.1 Flavobacterium sp. ABG | reverse complement strand
TTTGCACAATCACACCCAATTTTCGGTGTTGCAGTCTACTATTAGTATTGCAGCATTAGTAAAAGCGGCGGCACAACAAAAAATGCCTGCGGTTGCCATGACGGATCATGCGAATTTGATGGGTGCTTTTCATTTTGTTCGCGATATTTTATACCATAATAAAGCCGCTGAAGCCAAGAATAAAGCCGCTGTCGCAAATGGTGAAGAACCGACAGAAGTCCAGATGAAACCGATTGTAGGTTGCGAATTTTTTGTATGTGAAGACCATAACAATAAGTCGGTTAAAGACAATGGGTATCAAATAGTACTTTTGGCGAAGACTAAAAAAGGCTATCATAATTTGGCTAAAATGTCTTCCATCGCGTATACCGAAGGTTTTTATTATGTGCCAAGAATAGACAGGAAAGTTATTCAGGAATTCAAAGAAGATATTATTGTTTTGTCTGGAAACCTTTATGGCGAAATCCCAAACAAGATTTTAAATATTGGTGAAAACCAAGCCGAAGAAGCCTTGATTTGGTGGAAAAATGAGTTCAAGGAAGATTTTTATATTGAGGTGATGCGTCACAATCAGGAAGATGAGAATCGAGTGAATGCATCTTTGATTTCATTGGCAAGAAAGCATGATGTCAAGATTATAGCGACGAACAATACTT
>NZ_LEKS01000053.1:0-691 GCF_001027725.1 Flavobacterium sp. ABG | reverse complement strand
CTACATTGAACAGTTACGTTTAATGTTCCAGCCTCAGTTGTCCAAGTTGGAGCAGTGGTATCTTCGATAGTAATCACTTGCGTGAAAGTATCAGAAGTATTTCCACAATCATCTTTAACAGTCCAAGTATTGGTATAAGTTCCAGCGTTAGCGCAACCTTCAGAGGCTACAAAAGCACCACTTGTTTTCACGATATTAGAAACATCACCATCACAAGAATCAGTAGCAACCGGGAATTGTGTTTGAGCAGTAGTTAAAGCTGTCGCATCGCTACATTGAACAGTAACGTTTAATGTTCCAGGCTGAGTTGACCATGTTGGAGTTGCATCACTACATTGAACAGTTACATTTAATGTTCCAGGTTGAGTTGTCCAAGTTGGGGCAGTGGTATCTTCGATTGTAATTACTTGAGTGAAAGCATCTGTAACGTTTCCACAATCATCTTTTGCAATCCAAGAGTTGGTATACGTTCCAGCGTTAGCACAACCTTCAGAGGCAACAAAAGTGCCACTTGTTTTGGTATAAGTTACAACTGAACAATTGGCTGTTGCAGTCGGAGCTTGATTTTGAGCAGCAGTTAATCCGGTTGCATCACTACATTGTAAAGTAACGTTTAATGTTCCTGCTTGTGTAATCCAAGTTGGTACTGCGGTATCCTGAACGGTAATTACCTGAGTAAAGACAGTTGAGA
>NZ_LEKS01000052.1:0-702 GCF_001027725.1 Flavobacterium sp. ABG | reverse complement strand
AGAAGTATTTCCACAATCATCATTAACCGTCCAAGTATTAGTATATGTTCCGGCGTTAGCGCAACCTTCAGAAGCTACAAAAGCACCGCTTGTTTTTACGATATTAGAAACATCACCATCACAAGAGTCAGTAGCAACTGGGAATTGTGTTTGAGCAGTAGTCAAAGCTGTTGCATCACTACATTGAACAGTTACGTTTAATGTTCCGGCTTGAGTTGTCCAAGTTGGAGCAGTGGTATCTTCAATAGTAATCACTTGAGTGTAAATATCAGAAGTATTACCACAATCATCTTTAACGGTCCAAGTGTTAGTATAAGTTCCGGCATTAGCACAACCTTCAGAGGCTACAAAAGCACCACTTGTTTTCACGATATTAGAAACATCACCATCACAAGAGTCAGTAGCAACTGGGAATTGTGTTTGAGCAGTAGTCAAAGCTGTTGCATCACTACATTGAACAGTTACGTTTAGTGTTCCGGCCTCAGTTGTCCAAGTTGGAGCAGTGGTATCTTCAATAGTAATTACTTGAGTGTAAACATCTGAAGTGTTACCACAATCATCTTTTACAGTCCAAGTGTTAGTATAAGTTCCGGCATTAGCACAAGTTTCAGAGGCTACAAAAGCACCGCTGGTTTTTACGATATTCGAAACATCACCATCACAAGAGTCAGTAGCAACCGGGAATTGTGTTTGAGCAGTAGT
>NZ_LEKS01000051.1:0-712 GCF_001027725.1 Flavobacterium sp. ABG | reverse complement strand
CATAACAGCAAATTAGGTAAATTTTGTATTATGGCCGGAAACAGTGGTTTAGCAGGTTCTGTAACCCTTGGTAACGGCGTAATAATTGGCGGTAGTGCCTCTATTAAAGACCACACCACTATCGGTGACGGAGCCATTGTAGGTGCCGGTTCCGGAGTTGTTGGAGATATACCTGCCGGAAAAACAATGTTGGGTTATCCTGCTGTAGAAGCTCGTGATGCTCTAAAACAATGGGCCATCCTAAAAAGATTGGTTTGCGAATCTAAAAAATAATCGTACGATTTATACATATACTAAACAGGAGTTCGCTCCTGTTTTTTTTTGCTCTCTTTTCAATTAAATCAATTAAGAAAGCTTTCCTCTACATACTGCGAATCAACAAGGTCAAAATAGTATATCTGAAAAAATAGTTTCACATCAAATTACAGATGATTATTTACAAACATAATTTTTTATAAAACATCTATAAAACACTTAGTAGCTGACACCTGTCAAAACTGGTATTTTTATGAAGCAATATTACTTGCTACTTATACCGTTCTACTATGAAATCCTATTCAATTCAAGAAATTAACGAAGTCATAAAAGGTGAAATTTATGGCACTACTTCGCAAAGCGTAACTGCAACAGAGCAACTGGAAAAAGCAACAACTACTGAAATTTCTTTCATAGGAAATAAAAAATATGAAAAATTATGGGAAGCTTCAAAAGC
>NZ_LEKS01000050.1:0-727 GCF_001027725.1 Flavobacterium sp. ABG | reverse complement strand
CATCCGGATGTACAATCTGATCCCATCGTTCCGGATTATCAAAAATATCTGTAGATTCTTGTTCTAATATTTTTAAAGATTGTGAGGAATAAAAAACGCTATTTGTTTGCAAGTCCCAATCCCAAACACCTGATGTTGAAGCTTCCATTGCAAAACGAAAACGTCTATCCGAGATTTCAAGTTGCAACTGTTGCACTTTAAAATCTGTTATATCTAAAACATTCCCCAAAAAAACAATACTCCCATCTGAATGCAATTCTGTTTTAAAAAACACCTTAAACCAACACAATCCTCTTTTAGGTAATACACTTCTAAATTCTAAATCTCCTTTTTTTTCAATCTTTCTGGAACCGATAAGAAAACGCAGTACTTTAATTTTATCGTCCTTATAGATACTATTATAAAAAAAAGACATAATAGTATCTGAAATAATATTATTTGACAATTCGAACATCTCACATATCGATTCACTCACTAATGGACTATGAAAATGATTGTCTGAAGAAACCGTAAACACGAAAATTTTTTCAGATAATTCTTTAAATAATTTTTTATAAAAATCACTTGTATGCATAGAATCATCTGTATTATAAAAATCAGATTTCATATTTTTTTAGTTTTAAAAAGTTCCAATCACCACAAAAAAATTACAATCAATCTTTTTAAAATGAAATATTTTAATAGCTCCGATTAAATGGAAAAATTTTCTCCTCTACTTAATCTTTTT
>NZ_LEKS01000049.1:0-799 GCF_001027725.1 Flavobacterium sp. ABG | reverse complement strand
AATTAGTAAAATGCTGATCGGTCCAAGCATGTTTTCTTTGTCCTAAACTACCAGTATCTCTAGCTGAAGCAAATACTATTTTGTTTAAATATACTGTAGTTCCGTAATCAGAATATTTTGAATTGATACCTGCATCTTCCACTTGATATCTTCCAGAATTAGCTTTAATGGCTTCTAAATAATTGGTGTTTTGCTTGAAAAGTTTTCCTCTATTGTCGTTTCCTAATTTTTGATTGAATAATTCCAGCATTTCATTGGCTTTGTCATTTTGGCCAATAGATCTCAAAGATTGCGCATAACGATAGTAATATTCCGGTTCTAAATCATTGGTATTCATAGCAAATAATTCCCCATACCATTTAGCTGCTTTATCCAACTCGGCATTGAAGTAATAGGCATTTCCCAATTTTTTAAACAAATCAGTTGATTTATACCCTTTTTCAGCCACTCTCTCATAGGTTTTTATAGCATCTACATAGGCATAGTTGTCATACTTTTTATCAGCTGTAGCCAATTTTGCTTTTTGGGAATAAGTATTAAAAGAAAAAATACTTATTATTGTTATGTATAGGAGTATTTTATTTTTCATAATAATTATTTTTAGAAGAATCTTGGAGTTGTAATTTTGTTATTATTTTTGAATAATTCATAGCGCAAGAATATCTCATGTGACCCGGAATTATAATGTTTTAAATTGGTTGTTTCATGGTCATAACCATATCCTATATACATTCCATCCGAAACCTGAAATCCAGCCATGGCACTTATTGCGGCACTCCATCTGTAAGCTACTCCCACC
>NZ_LEKS01000048.1:0-812 GCF_001027725.1 Flavobacterium sp. ABG | reverse complement strand
GCAGATTTTCCAGTTTTATAAGACTGATTAATGTTAGTGTGTACTTATTGTCAGTGGTGTATATTTTGACATAATCTTTCAATCCTTCGATAAATAAAATATCTGAAAAATTCAATTTTACATTTTCATATTCAGCTCTTACAAACATAAAATCCTGTTCGATTTCAGGAGTGGAAATCAAGTTGTTACTTACAGGTAAATTTTGTGGATTGAAAATTTGTTGTGCCCTTAAAACAGATTTTAAAAACCGATGAAACGGAATGGGTTTTACCAAATAATCAACCGCGCCAAGATTAAATCCTTCAACAGCATAATTAGAATAAGCAGTTGTAAATATGATTAACGGTTTTTTCTCTATGGCATTAATAAAATCAATCCCTGAAAAATGAGGCATTTCAATATCTAAAAAAATCAAATCAACATTGGACTGATTGATTATTGAAATAGCATCAATAGCATTAGTGAATGTGTTGACCAGTTCAAGAGAATCTACTTTGCTGACAAATTCTTTGAGCAAATCAACCGCTAAAGGCTCGTCGTCTATAATTACACATTTCATCTTTTTTGTTTTTTATTTAAAATTTGGAACAATTAAAATCTACATCAGGTTTCTAATTAAAAGAAGTTTGAATTTGGTCTAGTTTTAAATTTAAATGGACACTATAATTACTGTCTGTCTCAATAATAGTAAGTTGGTGTGCATTAGGATAAAGGAGATTCAGGCGATTTTCAATATTGGTCATTCCTATCCCTGAATTTTCCGGATCTTTCCTGTGATTTTCAATTTTGTTTTCTACCCAAAAATCTAAAAT
>NZ_LEKS01000047.1:0-1344 GCF_001027725.1 Flavobacterium sp. ABG | reverse complement strand
TCTACCCTGTTAGAATGCTCCCCTACCACTTACAGTCAGACTGTAAATCCATAGCTTCGGTAATATGCTTATGCCCGATTATTATCCATGCTCGTCCGCTCGACTAGTGAGCTGTTACGCACTCTTTAAATGAATGGCTGCTTCCAAGCCAACATCCTAGCTGTCTGGGCAGACAAACCTCGTTCTTTCAACTTAGCATATATTTGGGGTTTTTTCTTTCACCCCTACCCACAGGTCATCCGAAGACTTTTCAACGTCAACCGGTTCGGACCTCCACACTGTGTTACCAGCGCTTCATCCTGCCCATGGGTAGATCACACGGTTTCGCGTCTAACACTACTGACTAAAGCGCCCTATTCAGACTCGCTTTCGCTACGGATCCGTGGCTTAACCACTTATCCTTGCCAGCAACGTTAACTCGTAGGCTCATTATGCAAAAGGCACGCCGTCACCCCACGAAAGGGCTCCGACCGCTTGTAAGCGTATGGTTTCAGGATCTATTTCACTCCGTTATTCACGGTTCTTTTCACCTTTCCCTCACGGTACTGGTTCACTATCGGTCTCTCAGGAGTATTTAGCCTTAGCGGATGGTCCCGCCAAATTCAGACAGGGTTTCACGTGCCCCGCCCTACTCAGGATACCACTATCTATTACACTTGTTACCTATACGAGGCTATCACTCTCTATGGCATAACTTTCCAGTCACTTCTAGTTCCTTGTGCATAAAATGTCGTGGTCCTACAACCCCAATCTTGCCGTAACAACATTGGTTTGGGCTAATCCGCGTTCGCTCGCCACTACTTACGGAATCACTTTTGTTTTCTTCTCCTCCGCCTACTTAGATGTTTCAGTTCAGCGGGTTTGCCCACCTATCGGTGTACTATGTCTTCAACATAGTGGGTTGCCCCATTCAGGTATCTACGGATCAATCGGTGTGTGCCCGTCCCCGTAGCTTTTCGCAGCTTATCACGCCTTTCATCGCCTCTGAGAGCCAAGGCATCCCCCATACGCCCTTATTTTGCTTATTGTACCAATCATAAAATCAATTATGACCGTTTTTTTTTGTCTTTTATTATTGCATTACTGCTTATAACAAAAAACGCTTTCTACTTTTTATTATTTCTTATCTCAATATGTCAATGAACTTTTATTTACTACTTTTATAGTAAATCAGTGGAGAATAACGGAGTCGAACCGTTGACCTCCTGCGTGCAAGGCAGGCGCTCTAGCCAGCTGAGCTAATCCCCCATTTTGCAATCTTAGATTGTAGAATTCAGATTTTAGATTTCTTAATTCTTCTCTAATTTCTTTGGTGAATTCCAACTTCTAGAATTTCCTTTTTTT
>NZ_LEKS01000046.1:0-1097 GCF_001027725.1 Flavobacterium sp. ABG | reverse complement strand
GTGAGAGATACAACAGCTCCAACGGGAACTGTTCCTACAGATGTTACCGGTTTAGAGAGCATAGCTGCTATTGCTGCCGGTACACCACAAGATGTAACAAATGTTTCTGATAATTGTGATTCAAATGTAACAATCACCGTAAATGACACCAATAACGGAGGAAGTGGTTGTGATGGAAATGCTTATATCTTAACCAGAACTTACACTCTTACAGATTGTGCTGGTAATAAAACAGAACTGGTACAAACCTTTACTGTCGAAAATAAAGTGTCCGTAAGCGGAATTGCTTCGAACGTAACTTGTCTTGGTGGTACTGATGGTTCAATCATGATTACAAGTAGTCCTGGTGCTACAGTTGTAATTAGAAATCAAAACAATGAAGTTGTTGGAAATACAAACTTACCCGCTGGTACTTATACCTTAACTGCAACATCGTCAGTTAACAATGGAAATCAAACATGTACAGCAACGACTACCGTTGTAATAACACAACCGGATTACAAAGTAAAAATATCTGGACAAATTATTAATGCTAATACGAATACACCTATTGCCAATGTACCGGTAACATTAATTCCGCAAGGTACTACAACAGGTCCAATTCTATTGCGTATCACTGGTGCAGATGGTATATACAATTTCTCAGGTGTTCCGACAGGAAGTTACCTGGTTCAGGTTCAGGACGCTAATTTAAGTAGCGTACACCAATTGTATCCGGTGGATTCAAATGTATTCCTTACGACTCTTGAAGAATGTAAATTTCAAGTGCATAATTTCTTATATGGACCATCAACTCGACCTGTTTTAGGAGATTATGTTTGGTACGACACCAACGGTAACGGGATTCAAGACGAATGGTACGATGCCAATAATGATGGAATTGTAACCAAAAATGCTCCTGACGCAAATGGTGCAATCGACTATAGCCAATGGGAATGGATTGATCTTAATGGTGATGGCAGTTTTACCGGTCCTCAAAATGTTGGAGAATTAAATGAAGGAGGTTTTGGTAATGCGTTAACACCTAATGTGATTATTGATGGGCCTAACGGTTATCATAAAGAAGTTATTGTAAGCCAAACAGGATTCTGGAGAGA
>NZ_LEKS01000045.1:0-1110 GCF_001027725.1 Flavobacterium sp. ABG | reverse complement strand
GGTTTTTTAGGGGAGTTGAACAGCAGTTTTGCAACAGATTCCGTAAGTTCTGATTTGTTTGTAAATTTGCGCTGTATGCAAATTGAGGTTAATTCGGAACTAGCAATGATCAAGGCGTATTTGTATATGGGTTGCGGCATCACAAAAGACAGTATTCCGGAAAAGGAATGGAGCGAAAGCATCAATAAATCAATGACAATGAAAAAGGTGTTATAGACGAAAGTTTACACGAAATAGATAACAGAATAGTAATAATAAAAAATATGAAATTAGACATACTTGCTTTTGGAGCGCATCCTGATGATGTCGAATTGGGTTGTGCGGGAACTATTCTAAAAGAAATCTCCTTAGGGAAAACCGTGGGAATTGTTGATTTGACTCGTGGTGAATTAGGAACGCGTGGTTCGGCTGAAATTAGGGATGAGGAAGCAAATGCTGCTGCAAAAATTCTAGGAGTTTCGGTACGGGAAAATCTGGAAATGCGCGATGGTTTTTTTGTAAATGACGAAAAGCACCAATTGGAAATCATAAAAATGATTCGCAAATATCAACCAGAAATTGTATTGTGTAATGCCATTGACGACCGTCACATCGATCATGGAAAGGGAAGTAAATTGGTTTCGGATGCTTGTTTTTTATCGGGATTGAGAAAAATAGAAACTACAGTTGATGGCGAAGGTCAAGCTGCTTGGAGGCCAAAATTAGTGTATCATTATATTCAGTGGAAAAACATAGAGCCAGATTTTGTTGTCGATATTACCGGTTTTACCGATAAGAAAATTGAATCTATTTTGGCTTATCGCTCGCAGTTTTATGATGCAAATTCCAAAGAACCGGAATCGCCAATCACTAGTAAAAACTTCTTAGAAAGTCTGAATTATCGTTCTAGAGATTTGGGACGGTTAGTAGGGGTTGAATTTGGTGAAGGTTTTACTGTTGAAAGATATTTGGCAGTCAATAGTTTAGGAGATTTGATGTAAATTTGCTGTAATTTTTTAAAAAAAATATTTGCAGAAGTAAACTTATGTTGTATATTTGCCACCGCTAAGCAAATGGTGGTTGTAGCTCAGTTGGTTAGAGCATCGGTTTGTGGTACCGAGGGTCGCGGGT
>NZ_LEKS01000044.1:0-1206 GCF_001027725.1 Flavobacterium sp. ABG | reverse complement strand
CCTTAAGGTGGTTATTGCGGCGGGGCTCACCTCTTCCCATCCCGAACAGAGTAGTTAAGCCCGCCTGCGCAGATGGTACTGCAGTTATGTGGGAGAGTATGTCGTCGCCTTTCTTTTAAAAACCCTATCCAAATCGGATAGGGTTTTTTGTTTTATATAACTTTTTGGTTTTGCTTTTTTAAACCATATAAGTGATGTAAGTTCATTTTAGTGGATCAACACTAAAACCTGTGGAGTAGCAAAAATTAAGCTTATATATTCGTTAGTCTAAAAAGGAAAAATAGATTTGAGAATTTAGTTTATCTAACACACACACACACACACACACACACACACGCATGGTTTGTCCTTTCGACGAAGGAGAAATCTCCGCAAGAAACTCCGTAAAAACAAGCTCAGCAAATGCAGATTTATTTGGTTTATTCGCTTTCGTTCGAGTCACCTTCGTAAAAAAGGACAAAGTGAGTGTCTGACTTTTTTAGCCTTAGTGACTCTGTGAGATTTTATTATTTCCCCACAACAATGTGTCTTGATCCATTTTAGTTTTATCTTCGCGTCCTTTACGTAAACCCCTAATGAACTTTGCGGTTTAAAAAAAGAGTACAGATGAGAATTTTACAACTTTTGAATTTGATTTATTGTAAAATCCCTGGTTTTATTCTTATTTCTTTTAGTTTACATTCTTTTGCCATGTGTCATCCTGAGCGAAGTCGAAGGAAACTTGACAAGCTTAAACTTTGAGCTAAGTAAAAATTTAATTTCAATCTTTGAAAGAACTCCGGGGTCAAGTTCAAAGCGAATGAAGTGCTAAAGAATTGGATGTGGAAATTTAGTTTATTTACAGAATATGTATCACGTTTGTCTTTTCGACGTAGGAAACCCGAGCGAAAGTGAATAGACGAAGTAAATCTCGGTAAGAAACTCTATAAAACAAGATAAGAAAATGAAGATTTATCTTTTGTTGAAAAAAAACAGAATTACAAGAAATAGACTTGATAAATTGATGTTGTAAAAAGGGAAGCTACAAAGAGGTGTTAAACTATATATTGAGAAATAGTATTATTTAAAATAAAAACTATGTCAGTTTCAAAGAAAGAAATTAGAGTGCTAACTAGAGCAGTTTGTCTAAATTTTCACAAGACTTCACTTCTTTTGAATTTGATCTGAAATCTTAATTTTTAAAAGATAATATTTTTATAAAAAAAA
>NZ_LEKS01000043.1:0-2804 GCF_001027725.1 Flavobacterium sp. ABG | reverse complement strand
GCAAGTTCATTGAGAGATTGGTTAAGAAAAGAAGAAAATTGGAAACGAAAAGTTTCTAAAAAAAACTTCAAAAAATTCTTGCCAGTTAAAAATAAAGATGTAGTTTTGCAGCCGCTTTGAGAAACAAGCGAAACACAGAAACACACGTTCGTAGACATATTGAATTGACAGCCGTTTTAACAGAGATGTTAAAACAAAAGAATAAGAGTAATGGAATCGAGAGATTCGAAAAGAACCGATAGAGAACGCATCGGCAATATAATATAAAAATATACGATGAAGAGTTTGATCCTGGCTCAGGATGAACGCTAGCGGCAGGCTTAACACATGCAAGTCGAGGGGTAGAGTTCTTCGGAGCTTGAGACCGGCGCACGGGTGCGTAACGCGTATGCAATCTACCTTTTACAGAGGGATAGCCCAGAGAAATTTGGATTAATACCTCATAGTATAATTGAATGGCATCATTTAATTATTAAAGTCACAACGGTAAAAGATGAGCATGCGTCCCATTAGCTAGTTGGTAAGGTAACGGCTTACCAAGGCTACGATGGGTAGGGGTCCTGAGAGGGAGATCCCCCACACTGGTACTGAGACACGGACCAGACTCCTACGGGAGGCAGCAGTGAGGAATATTGGACAATGGGCGCAAGCCTGATCCAGCCATGCCGCGTGCAGGATGACGGTCCTATGGATTGTAAACTGCTTTTGTACAGGAAGAAACACTGGTTCGTGAACCAGCTTGACGGTACTGTAAGAATAAGGATCGGCTAACTCCGTGCCAGCAGCCGCGGTAATACGTAGGGCGCAAGCGTTGTCCGGAATTATTGGGCGTAAAGAGCTCGTAGGCGGTTTGTCGCGTCTGGTGTGAAAACTCAAGGCTCAACCTTGAGCTTGCATCGGGTACGGGCAGACTAGAGTGTGGTAGGGGTGACTGGAATTCCTGGTGTAGCGGTGGAATGCGCAGATATCAGGAGGAACACCGATGGCGAAGGCAGGTCACTGGGCCACTACTGACGCTGAGGAGCGAAAGCATGGGGAGCGAACAGGATTAGATACCCTGGTAGTCCATTTTTTGAGGCAGCAGTGAGGAATATTGGACAATGGGCGCAAGCCTGATCCAGCCATGCCGCGTGCAGGATGACGGTCCTATGGATTGTAAACTGCTTTTGTACAGGAAGAAACACTGGTTCGTGAACCAGCTTGACGGTACTGTAAGAATAAGGATCGGCTAACTCCGGGCCAGCAGCCGCGGTAATACGGAGGATCCAAGCGTTATCCGGAATCATTGGGTTTAAAGGGTCCGTAGGCGGTTTGGTAAGTCAGTGGTGAAAGCCCATCGCTCAACGGTGGAACGGCCATTGATACTGCTAGACTTGAATTATTAGGAAGTAACTAGAATATGTAGTGTAGCGGTGAAATGCTTAGAGATTACATGGAATACCAATTGCGAAGGCAGGTTACTACTAATATATTGACGCTGATGGACGAAAGCGTGGGTAGCGAACAGGATTAGATACCCTGGTAGTCCACGCCGTAAACGATGGATACTAGCTGTTGGAAGCAATTTCAGTGGCTAAGCGAAAGTGATAAGTATCCCACCTGGGGAGTACGTTCGCAAGAATGAAACTCAAAGGAATTGACGGGGGCCCGCACAAGCGGTGGAGCATGTGGTTTAATTCGATGATACGCGAGGAACCTTACCAAGGCTTAAATGTAGATTGACCGGTTTGGAAACAGACTTTTCGCAAGACAATTTACAAGGTGCTGCATGGTTGTCGTCAGCTCGTGCCGTGAGGTGTCAGGTTAAGTCCTATAACGAGCGCAACCCCTGTTGTTAGTTGCCAGCGAGTCATGTCGGGAACTCTAACAAGACTGCCAGTGCAAACTGTGAGGAAGGTGGGGATGACGTCAAATCATCACGGCCCTTACGCCTTGGGCTACACACGTGCTACAATGGCCGGTACAGAGAGCAGCCACTGGGCGACCAGGAGCGAATCTACAAAACCGGTCACAGTTCGGATCGGAGTCTGCAACTCGACTCCGTGAAGCTGGAATCGCTAGTAATCGGATATCAGCCATGATCCGGTGAATACGTTCCCGGGCCTTGTACACACCGCCCGTCAAGCCATGGAAGCTGGGGGTGCCTGAAGTCGGTGACCGCAAGGAGCTGCCTAGGGTAAAACTGGTAACTAGGGCTAAGTCGTAACAAGGTAGCCGTACCGGAAGGTGCGGCTGGAACACCTCCTTTCTAGAGCCTAAATGTTAGTTAAGGATTAAGTTTTAAGGATTAAGTTTTAAGTTGAAAATGCTTACTACTTCCTACTTATTACTTATGAATAGCACTTTTAGGAAAGAAGACGAAAGTTCGAATTGGAAACAAATGTTGAAATTTTATTACTCTTGCTGTTAGTTCAAATAATAAATTTAAGTAAAACAGAGTCTCGTAGCTCAGCTGGTTAGAGTACTACACTGATAATGTAGGGGTCGGCAGTTCGAGTCTGCCCGGGACTACTTTTTAAGAGAATTAATTAAAAATGAAAAATTTATAATTAAAAACAACTTAAAAAGACTGAAAAGCTTAAAAAAAGGAAATTCTAGAAGTTGGAATTCACCAAAGAAATTAGAGAAGAATTCAAGAAATCTAAAATCTGAATTCTACAATCTAAGATTGCAAAATGGGGGATTAGCTCAGCTGGCTAGAGCGCCTGCCTTGCACGCAGGAGGTCAACGGTTCGACTCCGTTATTCTCCACTGATTTACTATAAAAGTAGTAAATAAAAGTTCATTGACATATTGAGATAAGA
>NZ_LEKS01000042.1:0-1412 GCF_001027725.1 Flavobacterium sp. ABG | reverse complement strand
AATACTTCTGATACTTTCACGCAAGTAATTACAATTGAAGATACCAGTAAACCAATATTTACCGGAGATCTTCCAAAAGATAGTACTGTTTCTTGTGACGCTGTTCCTGCCCCTGCTCAACTAGTAGTTTCAGACAGTTGTACTTCAGATTTACCAATTGTTTTCACTGAAACAAAAAGTGATATTCAAAATCAATGTGATTCTAATTATACCTTAACACGTACCTGGACAGCAACGGATTGCTCTGGTAACACTACATCTTATGTTCAAATTATAACCGTGAGAGATACAACAGCTCCAACAGGAACTGTTCCTGCAGATGTCACCGATTTAGAGAGCATAGCTGCTATTGCTGCCGGTACACCACAAGATGTAACAAATGTTTCTGATAATTGTGATTCAAATGTAACAATCACCGTAAATGATACCAATAACGGAGGAAGTGGTTGTGATGGAAATGCTTATATCTTAACCAGAACTTACACCCTTACAGATTGTGCTGGTAATAAAACAGAACTGATACAAACCTTTACTGTCGAAAATAAAGTGTCTGTGAGCGGAATTGCTTCGAACGTAACTTGTCTTGGTGGTACTGATGGTTCTATCTTGATTACAAGTAGTCCTGGTGCTACAGTTGTAATTAGAAATCAAAACAATGAAGTTGTTGGAAATACAAACTTACCAGCTGGTACTTATACCTTAACTGCAACATCGTCAGTTAACAATGGAAACCAAACTTGTACAGCAACAACTACCGTTGTCATAACACAACCGGATTACAAAGTAAAAATATCCGGACAAATTATTAATGCTGATACCAATACACCTCTTGCCAATGTACCGGTAACATTAATTCCACAAGGTACTACAACAGGTCCAATTCTATTGCGTATAACCGCTGCTGATGGTTCGTACAACTTCACTGGTGTACCGGTGGGAAGTTACCTACTTCAGGTTCAGGATGCTAATTTAGGTAGCGCATACCAATTGTATCCTGTAGATTCCAGTTTGTTCTTTACTACTCTTGAAGAATGTAAATTTCAAGTGCATAATTTCTTATATGGATCATCAACTCGACCTGTTTTAGGAGATTATGTTTGGTACGACACCAACGGTAACGGTGTACAAGACGAATGGTACGATGCCAATAATGATGGAATTGTAACCAAAAATACTCCTGACGCAAATGGTGCAATCGACTATAGTCAATGGGAATGGATTGATCTTAATGGTGATGGCAGTTTTACCGGTCCTCAAAATGTTGGAGAATTAAATGAAGGAGGTTTTGGTAATGCGTTAACACCTAATGTGATTATTGATGGGCCTAACGGTTATCATAAAGAAGTTATTGTAGGTATAGCAGGATACTGGAGAGACCGACCAGAAACAGCAAATCCTAATGGAGATTATAC
>NZ_LEKS01000041.1:0-2069 GCF_001027725.1 Flavobacterium sp. ABG | reverse complement strand
TTCGGCAGAGACCTGAATGCTATACGAGAGATCAGCAGAAAGAGTGTTTTCATTGGTCGGTCCGATTTTGTCGCTCACCAATGAAACTCCAACTCCCAGATTGCTATTGTTTATAGGTGTATTTACCGAAAGAGTACCCGTCTCAGGTGCGCCGTCAAGTCCAACCCATTGTGTACGATATAAACCGAAAACACTTAATACTCCTCGGGATCCCGCATATGCCGGATTGATGTTTATGGTGTTATACATGTATTGCGTATACTGTGCATCTTGTTGTGCATGACTGGCAATTGCAGTAAACATTATGACGAATAAAATTAATTTTGTTCTCATAGCAGTTATTTATTATACCAATTGTTTTTATCAATGTTTGTGATTCGATCTCAGGGAAGTCTGTTTTTATTTGGATAAATACAGATAACCACTTTCTTTATGATTTTGAGCTACGTTATTTCCATCTAACGATTTATAGGTAATGATGTAGAAATAAGTACCTGTTGGCAAACCATCAGATTGCTTAATCGTTGTTCTTCCTCTGGAAGTTCCGTCGAATGCATTGGTAGTGTTATTGTAATTAGTAGTATCAAAAACTAATACTCCCCAACGATTGTATATTTCTACCGTATTTTCAGGATAACAAGTTGTTTCATCGATATTATCAATTTGGAAATAATCGTTTTTACCATCACCATTTGGAGAGAAAGCATTGTGTATTAAAACTCTTTGACAGGCCAGTACACTACAATCATCGTTTATTTCCATAGTTAAGGTAATACTTTTTGGGCAATTTTCATCATTTATTGTATATTCAAATGTATAAGTTCCTATTGCTAATCCAAACGGGTTGAGTGTGTTACCTTGTAAAGCGTTACTGTTACTGGTATCAATCCATGTTCCGGTCAACGGAGTGTTTGGAGGAAGTAAAGTATCTAAGTTAAGAGGAGTTGAATCCGCTTTACAAGCTGTACTGTTGATATTGATTACTTCTTGTGGAGCTACCGTTATTGTAACAGTTGCGGTGTCACAGATGTCCGGAATCGCTTTAATACAGATTTGATAGTTATACGTATACGTTCCAGCAGGAGTTAAACTCGATACCGTTACATTACCCGAAGCATCAATTGTTATATTCGGATCCGTTTTAGAATTAGCATTGTTTGTATCACTCAATAAGGTGAAGTTTACTAGTTCTATTGTAGTTTTTGTAGTGCCAATGAAGTCATTGTCAAGAACATTACCCACTATTCCGAAAGTACCACAACCAATATTAGAATACGTATCATCATTAGCTAATATAGCCGGTGGAGCAATAATGGTCACCGTTACAGTTGCAGTATCACAGTTACCGGTATTGTCAGCCTCACAAATTTGATACACTAATGTTAAAGTACCTATTGGTGCATTTGGAAGAATATTAACACTACCATCTGAATTTAATTGCAAGAACTCGTTTGGTGTTACGGTTGAAATAATAACATCCGATGGTTTTACAACTACACCTTCAATAGTATCATTTGGTAATACATTCAGCACATTTGGAGTGATTTGATTTACACTAGGAAATGGACCGGCAGTATCGTCATTGGCAACTATGTCTCTAACTAATTTGCAATTAACACCAAAATCAGCATTTAGATGAATCAAATCTTGAGGAGTTACAGTAACAATATAACTGCTAGGACTTGTTATTTGACAAACGTTATGCAATTGTGCCTGGTTTACTTTAGAGGTAATATTTTTACCTGCTCCTGATGGAAGCACTTTTACTAAACCAGTTGCTCCGAGTGTTGTAGCAACAGCATCCAGATTAGCATCTTTTACCAATTTTATCGTATAATCTCCATTAGGGTTTGCTATTTCTGGTCGGTCTCTCCAGAATCCTGTTTGGCTTACAATAACTTCTTTATGATAACCGTTAGGCCCATCAATAATCACATTAGGTGTTAACGCATTACCAAAACCTCCTTCATTTAATTCTCCAACATTTTGAGGACCGGTAAAACTGCCATCACCATTAAGATCAATCCATTCCCATTGACTATAGTCGATTGCACCATTTGCGTCAGGAG
>NZ_LEKS01000040.1:0-1810 GCF_001027725.1 Flavobacterium sp. ABG | reverse complement strand
ATTTTTAATTAATTGTACGTTACCTCAAGTAACAACGACCTTAAGGTGGTTATTGCGGCGGGGCTCACCTCTTCCCATCCCGAACAGAGTAGTTAAGCCCGCCTGCGCAGATGGTACTGCAGTTATGTGGGAGAGTATGTCGTCGCCTTTCTTTTAAAAACCCTATCCAATTTGGATAGGGTTTTTTGTTTTATATACTTTTTGGTTGTTGCTTTTTTAAACCATATAAGTGATGTAAGCTCAGTTTAGTTTTATCTTCACGACCTTTACGTAAACCCCTAATGAACTTTGCGGTTTAAAAAAGAGTACAGATGAGAATTTTACAACTTTTGAATTTGATTTATTGTAAAATCCCTGGTTTTATTCTTATTTCTTCTGCTTTGCTTTGCTTTTTTTTGCCATATGTCATCCTGAGCGAAGTCGAAGGAAACTTGACAAGCTTAAACTTTGAGCCGAGTAAAAATCTAATTTCAATCTTTGAAAGAACTCCGGGGTCAAGTTCAAAAGGAATGAAGTGCTAAAGAATTGGATGCGAAAATCTAGTTTGTTTGTAGAATATGCATCACGTTTGTCCTTTCGGCCTAGGAAATCCGAGCGAAAGCGAATAGGCGAAGTAAATCTCAGCAAGAAACTCCATAAAACAAGATAAGAAAATGAAGATTTATCTTTTGTTGAAAAAAAAACAGAATTACAAGAAATAGACTTGATAAATTGATGTTGTAAAAAGGGAAGCTACAAAGAGGTGTTAAATTATATATTGATAAATAGTATTATTTAAAATAAAAACTATGTCAGTTTCAAAGAAAGAAATTAGAGTGCTAACTAGAGCAGTTTGTCTAAATTTTCACAAGACTTCACTTCTTTTGAATTTGATCTGAAATCTTAATTTTTAAAAGATAATATTTTTATAAAAAAAAGCTTTAATTGGGTTTGATGACTTATTGTCTTCAATTGTGTCTTCAATTGTGTCTTCAATTGTGTCTTCAATTGTGTTTTTTTATAAGATGTTGTCTAGGTTGAAGACTAGGTAAGGGCAGGTGATTTTACAAATTTAAAGTTATAGGTAAAAAAAAGCTGGTTTGTGTGAGCTTTTGCTTGAGTTTTATAAAAAAAAGTTGATTGTGGAAAAAAGAAGCATTGAAAGGATAAAATTGCGAGGATGAAAATAGAATTCAGTACTAAAAAGATCGGTTTTTAATTAAGGTTTTATTTTGAAAATACCTTACTCATTTATTAAAGCTGTAGTATTGGAAAAAAGACGCAATAACTTAATTTTTTGTTTGGTGTTTGTTTTTAGTTTTGCTTATTAAAGCTAAAACAGTTTGTGAAGGGATAGGATTGGAAGCTTTTTTTTGAATGCTAAAACTCTATAGGAACTGAAAAAAAATCAAAAGACGGTAAAAATTAAGAAATACACCTGGTAAAGGAATCTTAAAAAAGCAGTAGAGAAGTAGAAAACTCTTTAAAAATGATACATGATTAAGTTGTTGTAATGTAAAAATCATAGTTAAAGAAAGAAAATTCCTAAAAACAACAAAAACCTAAGTTTTGTAAAAACACCATTACCAGTAAGTTAAGAAAAAGATTGAAAAAAAGGCAAAAAAAGCAAAGTAAAAAGCTTGTAAATGCGAATAAAGGGGCTACTTTTGCACCCGCAACGACGCAGACGTTCCCTGATAGACTGACAAGAAAAGAGGATTAATTTTTTAGAAAAGTTTGAGAAAACAAAATAAAAAAAAGATTCAAAAAAGCTTGTGAGATTTGAAAACGCTGCTTACCTTTGCACCCCGCAAAACACGCAAGTTCATTG
>NZ_LEKS01000039.1:0-1853 GCF_001027725.1 Flavobacterium sp. ABG | reverse complement strand
CTACATTGAACCGTAGTATTTAATGTTCCGGCTTGAGTTGACCAAGTTGGAGCAGTGTTATCCTGAACAATAATTGTTTGACTAACAGGAAGAGAAGTATTTCCACAAGCATCTATAGCGGTCCAAGTTCTGGTTTTTGTATAGGAACCGGTGCAATTACCTGGTACTGTTGTGTCCTGGAAGGTTAAAGAAGAAACAGTTCCACTATCATCTGTTGCGGTAGCTTGTGCAAAGACAGGCACTTCAGGACAGTTGATTGTTGTAGTTGAAGGTAAAGGATCAATTACCGGTTTTACAGAATCTCCATCAAGAATTACAAAAGATTCACTGATTGTACAACCTTTAGCATCTGTGATTGTTACGCTATAATTTCCTGCTAAAAGAGCAGTAGCAGTATCCGAAGTTTGTGCTGGAGTTGTATTCCATAAGTAAGTATAAGGGGTTGTTCCTCCTGATACCGTTACAGTGGCAGAACCAGTCGCATCACCTCCACAAACAACATCAATTTGTGTTTTTGTGGCGCTTAGCGCTTTTTGTGGTTGTCCAATTGTTACGGAGCAAGTAGTAGTGTAACCTAATTTGTCAGTTACGGTTACCGTATGTTGACCTGCAGTTAAAGAAACTGCTTGTGAAGTTGTTTCATTATTATCCCATAAATAAGTATAATCACCATTTCCTCCTATAGCAGTTACAGTCGCTTTTCCATTACTGTCACCAAAACATTTGGCAGGATCATCTTGAGAAATACTACAAGACAATACATTTGGTTCAGAGATGGTGATGGTACAAGTTGTAGTACAACCTTTTGCGTCTGTTACGGTTACTGAGTGTAAACCTGCATTTAGTAATACCGCTTTTTGTGTTGTTTCATTATTATCCCATAAGTAGGTATAACTTCCGTTTCCACCAAGCGCAGTTACAGTCGCTTCACCATTACTTAAACCATTAGCAGTAACTGCTTTGTTTTGTATTATTGAACAGCTTAAAGCAGCGCTAGGTTGACCAATTGTAACCGAATTAGATTGAGACGAACAAGAATCCGTAACGGTTAAAGTATAAGTTCCCGCAGGAAGATTGGATACTGTTGCTGTAGTTCCAACTACGGTGTTAGAGCTGTTTTTCCAAGAGTATGTTACCGTTCCAATAGCGTTTGTAACTGTACCAGCGATAACTGTTCCGTTACTATTTCCAAAACAAGCTGCATCCGTTTCAGAAGAAGCTGCTAAAGCCAAAGCTGCACTCGGTTGCCCGATGGTAACAGAATTAGTTTGAGAAGAGCAAGAATCTGTAACAGTTAAAGTATACGTTCCGGCAGGCAGATTTGATACTGTTGCTGTGGTTCCTACTACAGCATTAGAGCTGTTTTCCCAAGAGTATGTTACCGTTCCAACAGCGTTTGTAACAGTACCCGCAGTTACTGTTCCGGTGCTGGCGCCAAAACAAGCCGCATCTGTTTTAGAAGAAGCTGCTAAAGCTAAAGCTGCACTCGGTTGCCCGATTGTAACAGAATTAGCTTGAGAAGAGCAAGAATCTGTAACAGTTAAGGTATAAGTTCCGGCAGGCAAATTTGAAACTGTTGCTGTAGTTCCTACTACTGTATTAGAACTGTTTTTCCAAGAGAAAGTTACTGTTCCAACTACGTTTGTTACTGTACCTGCAGTTATAGTTCCGGTGCTTGCACCAAAACAAACCACATCTGTTTTAGATGAAGCTGCTAAAGCTAAAGCTGCACTAGGTTGTCCGATAGTAACGGAATTAGTTTGAGAAGAGCAAGAATCTGTAACAGTTAAGGTGTAAGTTCCGGCAGGTAAATTTGAAACTGTTGCTGTCGTTCCTACTACTGTATTTGAGCT
>NZ_LEKS01000038.1:0-2277 GCF_001027725.1 Flavobacterium sp. ABG | reverse complement strand
CACGGATCCGTAGCGAAAGCGAGTCTGAATAGGGCGCTTTAGTCAGTAGTGTTAGACGCGAAACCGTGTGATCTACCCATGGGCAGGATGAAGCGCTGGTAACACAGTGTGGAGGTCCGAACCGGTTGACGTTGAAAAGTCTTCGGATGACCTGTGGGTAGGGGTGAAAGGCCAATCAAACTCGGAAATAGCTCGTACTCCCCGAAATGCATTTAGGTGCAGCGTTATTTTAGTTATATAGAGGTAGAGCTACTGATTGGATGCGGGGGCTTCACCGCCTACCAATTCCTGACAAACTCCGAATGCTATATAATGATTGATAACAGTGAGGGCTTGGGTGCTAAGGTCCAAGTCCGAGAGGGAAAGAACCCAGACCATCAGCTAAGGTCCCCAAATATATGCTAAGTTGAAAGAACGAGGTTTGTCTGCCCAGACAGCTAGGATGTTGGCTTGGAAGCAGCCATTCATTTAAAGAGTGCGTAACAGCTCACTAGTCGAGCGGACGAGCATGGATAATAATCGGGCATAAGCATATTACCGAAGCTATGGATTTACAGTTATACTGTAAGTGGTAGGGGAGCATTCTAACAGGGTTGAAGGTGTATCGTAAGGTATGCTGGACTGGTTAGAAAAGAAAATGTAGGCATAAGTAACGATAATGCGGGCGAGAAACCCGCACACCGAAAAACTAAGGTTTCCACAGCTATGCTAATCAGCTGTGGGTTAGTCTGGTCCTAAGGCGAACCCGAAAGGGACAGTCGATGGCTAACGGGTTAATATTCCCGTACTACTAATTACTGTGATGGGGTGACGGAGTGATGAAAGCGCCGCGAACTGACGGAATAGTTCGTTGAAGTACCTACCTATAAGCTGCGCAGGCAAATCCACGCGGCTTGGGGAAATACGATAGTACTCGGAGTCTTCGGACAAAGAGATAGTGCGCCTAAGGGCTTCCAAGAAAAACCTCTAAACTTCAGGTAATTAGTACCAGTACCGTAAACCGACACAGGTAGTTGAGGAGAGAATCCTAAGGTGCTCGAGAGATTCATGGCTAAGGAATTAGGCAAAATAGACCTGTAACTTCGGGAGAAAGGTCGCCAGCGCAAGCTGGCCGCAGTGAAGAGGTCCAGGCGACTGTTTATCAAAAACACAGGGCTCTGCAAAATCGTAAGATGAAGTATAGGGCCTGACACCTGCCCGGTGCTGGAAGGTTAAGAGGAGATGTTATCTTCGGAGAAGCATTGAATTGAAGCCCCAGTAAACGGCGGCCGTAACTATAACGGTCCTAAGGTAGCGAAATTCCTTGTCGGGTAAGTTCCGACCTGCACGAATGGTGTAACGATCTGGACACTGTCTCAGCCATGAGCTCGGTGAAATTGTAGTAACGGTGAAGATGCCGTTTACCCGCAGTGGGACGAAAAGACCCTGTGCACCTTTACTATAGCTTAGTATTGACCTTGGATAAATGATGTGTAGGATAGGTTGGAGACTGTGAAGTGGCGTCGCTAGGCGTTGTGGAGTCATTGTTGAAATACAACCCTTTGTTTATCTGAGGCCTAACCCCGCTATGTGGGGGACATTGCTTGGTGGGTAGTTTGACTGGGGTGGTCGCCTCCAAAAGAGTAACGGAGGCTTCTAAAGGTTCCCTCAGTACGCTTGGTAACCGTGCGTAGAGTGCAATGGCATAAGGGAGCTTGACTGAGAGACATACAGGTCGATCAGGTACGAAAGTAGAGCATAGTGATCCGGTGGTTCCGCATGGAAGGGCCATCGCTCAAAGGATAAAAGGTACGCCGGGGATAACAGGCTGATCTCCCCCAAGAGCTCATATCGACGGGGGGGTTTGGCACCTCGATGTCGGCTCGTCACATCCTGGGGCTGGAGAAGGTCCCAAGGGTTGGGCTGTTCGCCCATTAAAGTGGCACGCGAGCTGGGTTCAGAACGTCGTGAGACAGTTCGGTCTCTATCTACTGTGGGCGTTAGAAATTTGAGTGGATCTGATTCTAGTACGAGAGGACCGAATTGGACAAACCTCTAGTGTATCTGTTGTCCCGCCAGGGGCACCGCAGAGTAGCTACGTTTGGAAGGGATAAGCGCTGAAAGCATATAAGCGCGAAACCCACCACAAGATGAGATTTCTTTTAAGGATCGTGGAAGATGACCACGTTGATAGGCTATAGATGTAAAGGCAGTAATGTCATAGTCGAGTAGTACTAATAATCCGTAAGCTTATGTACACCCTTTTCCCCACACTTCGGTGTGGGGAAGAAACTTTCT
>NZ_LEKS01000037.1:0-3001 GCF_001027725.1 Flavobacterium sp. ABG | reverse complement strand
AACGAAAGATTGCGAGTTACTATTAGTGTAACCGATCCGGGAACACCAACCACTACAGATACTACACAGGATTTCTGTTTGGTAAACGCACCAACATTTGCGAGCATACAAACCAATCAGGCCAATGTGGTTTGGTACAGTGTGGCAACAGGCGGAACAGCAATAGCTCCGACTACAGCTTTAACTAGTGGTACTTATTATGCTGCTTTGCTAGACGCTACAACAGGATGTCAAAGTGCTGTGAGATTACAAGTTGCCATTAGTGTAACCGATCCGGGCACACCAACATTAGTAACTGCAGGAACTCAAAACTTCTGTTTAGTTAATGCGCCAACGTTTGCAAGCATTCAAACCACTCAGGCTAATGTCGTTTGGTATAGTGTTGCAACGGGTGGTATAGCTATAGCTCCGGCTACAGCTTTAACCAGCGGTACTTATTATGCTGCTTTATTAGATGCTACAACGGGTTGTCAAAGTGCTGTGAGATTACAAGTTACCATTAGCGTAACTGATCCGGGTACACCGACTACTACAGATACAACACAAGATTTCTGTTTGGCAAATGCACCAACGTTTGCGAGTATACAAACGAATCAGGCTAATGTCGTTTGGTACAGTGTTGTAACAGGTGGAACCGCTATTGCACCAACAACAGCTTTAACCAGTGGTGTTTATTATGCTGCTTTGTTAGACGCTACCACAGGTTGTCAAAGTAACGAAAGATTACGAGTTACTATAAGTGTAACCGATCCGGGTACACCAACTACTACAGATGCCACACAAGATTTCTGTTTGGTAAATGCACCAACATTCGCAAGTATTCAGGTAAACGAGCCAAATGTGGTTTGGTACAATGCGACAAGTGGAGGAACTGCTTTTGCTCCAACAGCTGCACTGACCAGTGGAATTTTCTATGGAGGTATTGTAGATCCGGTTACAGGTTGTCAAAGTGCCGTAAGATTACAGGTTACCATCAGTGTAACCGATCCGGGCACACCGACGACTACAGATGCTACACAAGATTTCTGTTTGGCAAATGCACCAACATTCGCGAGTATTCAAACGAATCAGGCTAATGTTATTTGGTACAGCGTTGCAACAGGAGGAACAGCCATTGCGCCAACAACATCTTTAACCAGCGGCGTTTACTACGCAGCTTTACTAAATGCTACTACAGGATGTCAAAGTGCTGTGAGATTACAAGTTACTATTAGTGTAACCGATCCGGGCACACCAACATTAGTAACTGCAGGAACTCAAAACTTCTGTTTAATAAATGCGCCAACGTTTGCAAGCATTCAAACCACTCAGGCTAATGTCGTTTGGTACAGCGCCGCAACAGGCGGAACAGCCATTGCTCCGGCAACAGCTTTAACGAGCGGTACTTATTATGCTGCTTTGTTAGATGCTACAACAGGTTGTCAAAGTGCCGTGAGATTACAAGTAACTATAAGTGTAACCGATCCGGGTACACCGACTACAACAGATACTACACAAGATTTCTGTTTGATAAATGCACCAACTTTTGCAAGTATTCAAACGAATGAGACTAATGTCGTTTGGTACAGCGTTGCAACTGGCGGAACAGTCATTGCACCAACTACAGCTTTAACGAGCGGAGTTTATTACGCAGCTTTGTTAGACGCTACAACAGGTTGTCAAAGTAAAGTAAGGTTGCAGGTTATCATTAGCGTAACAAATCCGGGCACACCAACTACAACAGATACCACACAAGATTTCTGTTTGGTAAATGCACCTACATTCGCGAGTATTCAAACGAATCAGGCTAATGTAGTGTGGTACAGTGTTGCAACAGGAGGAACTGCCATTGCACCAACTACAGCTTTAACCAGCGGTACTTATTATGCTGCTCTGTTAAATGGGATAACAGGTTGTCAAAGTACCGTAAGATTACAGGTTATCATTAGTGTAACTGATCCGGGTACACCAACAACAACAGATGCAACACAAGACTTCTGTTTGGTAAATGCGCCAACTTTTGCGAGTATTCAAACGAATGAAACGAATGTCGTTTGGTACAGTGTAGCAACAGGAGGTACAGCTATCGCTCCGGCAACAGCTTTAACCACCGGTACTTATTATGCTGCTTTGTTAGATGCAACTACAGGTTGTCAAAGCGCCGTGAGATTACAAGTTGCCATTAGTGTAACTGATCCGGGCACACCGACATTAGTAACTGCAGGAACTCAAAACTTCTGTTTGATAAATGCACCAACGTTTGCAAGCATTCAAACTACTCAGACTAATGTCGTTTGGTACAGTGCTGCAACAGGCGGAACAGCAATTGCTCCGACAACAGCTCTAACAAGTGGTGTTTATTATGCTGCTTTATTAGATGCCACAACGGGTTGTCAAAGTGCTGTGAGATTACAAGTTACGATCAGCGTGACCGATCCGGGCACACCGACATTAGTAAACGCGGGCACTCAAAACTTCTGTTTGATAAATGCACCAACATTTGCGAGTATTCAAACGAATCAGGCTAATGTAGTTTGGTACAGTGTTGCAACAGGTGGAACAGCAATAGCTCCAGCAACAGCTTTAACCAGCGGTGTTTATTATGCTGCTTTGGTAAATACTACTACAGGTTGTCAAAGTGCGGTGAGATTGCAAGTTACTATTAGTGTAACCGATCCGGGCACACCGACATTAGTAAATGCGGGCACTCAAAACTTCTGTTTAGTAAATGCACCGACATTTGCGAGTATTCAAACCACTCAGACTAATGTAGTTTGGTACAGTACAGCAACAGGAGGAACAGCAATTGCTCCAACTACAGCTTTAACGAGTGGTGTTTATTACGCTGCTTTGGTAAATACTACTACAGGTTGTCAAAGTGCGGTGAGATTACAAGTTACTATCAGCGTGACCGATCCGGGCACACCGACATTAGTAAATGCAGGAACTCAAAACTTCTGTTTGGTAAACGCACCAACGTTTGCGAGTATTCAAACCACTCAGGCTAATGTGGTTTGGTACA
>NZ_LEKS01000036.1:0-12245 GCF_001027725.1 Flavobacterium sp. ABG | reverse complement strand
CATTATTAGAATCGGTTACCCAATGTTGTGTTTTGGCCAAGGAAGATGTTAGTGGTATCAAACGTTTGGTTGGTTATGTAGTGGTAGAAGGGAAACTCAATAAAGCTGATTTACAAGAACAATTAAAATCAAGTTTACCCGAGTATATGGTTCCGATGATCTGGGTTGAGCTGGATCAGATGCCGCTGACTCCTAATGGCAAACTGGACAGGAAAGCCTTACCGGATCCGGATAATTCCGATTTGTCCAGTCAGGCCTATGTTGCGCCACGTACAGAAACGGAGGAGCAATTAGCAGTAATCTGGCAGAACTTATTGGGTATAGAAAAAATAGGTATTTATGATAATTTCTTTGAATTGGGAGGCCATAGTTTATTGGCTGTTCAGTTAATCTCTCGTTTACAGAAGTTAGATTTTCATATTGGAGTAAAAGATGTTTTTTCGGGACCAACGATAGCTTTAATGAGTGAGAAGTTGTCTTCTTTCTCTTTAGCATATCGTGTTCCTGCTAATAACATTAAAGTTGGTAGTGAGACTATCACTCCGTCAATGGTTCCTTTGGTGGATTTGAGCCAGAGTGATCTGGATAAGATAATTGATACGGTAATGGGAGGTGTTTCCAATATTGAGGATATTTATCCTTTATCGCCATTACAGGAAGGGATTCATTTTCATCATTTGATGAGTGATTCTAAAGAGGGAGATCCATATGTTCTCCCAAGTTTACTTTCCTTTTCAGATCAAAGTAAACGGGATTCTTTCATTGAGGCGCTACAATTTGTAGTGAACCGTCATGATGTTTTACGTACCTGTGTTTTAAGTTCAGGGTTACCAAGAGCTGTTCAGGTTGTTTTACGCGAAGCTCCTTTATGGATTGAAGATTTAGAATTGGATCGTTCTGAAGCAGTTTTACCACAATTAGAGCTTATGATAGCTCCGGGAGGTTGTTGGATGGATATTTCAAAAGCACCATTATTGCATTTGAAATCGGCAGAAGATGTTGAGAATGGCTGTTATTATTTGATTATATACGAACATCACTTAATAATGGATCATGTTAGTATGGAGAAAATTATATCAGAGGTGATATCGTATTTATCCGGAAAAGGTGCCAGTTTAGGAGTTCCTGCTTTGTATCGCGATTTTATAGGTCATACTTTGAATGCGCAAGCGGTTAATAATGGAGCATCTTACTTTAAGACTTTATTTGGAGCAATCGAAGAACCTACCTATCCTTTTGAATTATCTAATGTTTTAGGAGGTGGTAAGGGCATTGAAGAGTCTCGTGTAGTACTCTCAAAAGATTTAAGTACAGAGTTGCGTAAATTGAGTGTGTTGCATGCGATAAGCCCGGCAGTCTTGTTCCATGCCGCTTATGGATTGGTAGTAGCCAAGTGTAGTAATAAGGACTATGCTGTCTTTGGATCCTTGTTTTCGGGAAGACTTCAGGGTTCTGTAGGAGCAGCAGATTCTCTAGGGTTGTTTATCAATACATTGCCGGTACTTTTAGAGTTAAAAGGGAATGTAGTAGAATATGTGAATCAGGTAAAAGTTTTGTTACAGGATTTACTATCATACGAGCAAACTCCTTTATCCCATATTCAGGATTGGAGTGGTATAAGCAATGATAAAGCCTTTTTCAGTGCTTTATTGAATTACCGTCACTCGGCACCTGCTTTAACAGAAGAGGAAGATGCAAGTGAATTTGATTTCGGTATAACGGTTCTGGGAGGTCAGGAACGCACCAATTATCCATTCACTTTAAGTGTAGACGATTTTGGAGATGATTTTGGATTAACAGCTCAGATTGATGGAAGTATAGAGGCTAAGCGTATTCTGGTTTATATGGAAAATGCTTTGACGGAACTTCTGGAAGGTCTAAAAAACGAAGAAGTAAATACAACGGCTTTACCTATTTTATCAGAAGAAGAGTCGCACCAGTTATTGGATATTTTCAATGATACAACGGTAGAATATCCAAAGGATAAAACGCTGATTGATTTATTTAAGGAGCAGGTTAAAAAGACTCCTGATGCTATTGCAGTGGTTTATGAAGGAGAAGAGTTGAGCTATAAGGGATTGGATAAGCGTTCTAATGCGTTGGCAAATTATTTGTTAGCTCATAATACGATCCATTCGGAGCATTTAGTTGGCGTTATTTTAGAACGCAGTGATTGGTTAATTGTTTCATTTCTAGCAATATTAAAAACAGGTGCTGCTTATGTTCCTATTGACGCTAATTATCCGGAAGAAAGAAAAGAATATATAAAAAACGATAGTGGTTGTACGGTAATTATAGACAATTCATTTCTGAATTTATTTAAAGAAACGATTTCTGATTATTCAGATGTTCAGCCTGAGATTGCTATAAAGTCAAATGACTTGGCCTATGTTATTTACACTTCGGGAAGTACAGGGCAACCTAAAGGAGTCATGATTGAACATAGAAATTTAATTCATTTATGTTTTTGGCACCAAAGAGCGTATGCTGTTACGGCTCAAAGCAAGGGTACTTTATTTTCCGGAATTGGTTTTGATGCCAGTATTTGGGAAATATGTCCTTATTTAGTTTTTGGAGCGAGCTTGTATCCTATCCCGGATAAAATGCGCTATGATTTGGATCAACTTTCAATGTTTCTGATTGATCATTCGATTACACATAGTTATATACCAACTTCCCTGTGTGAAAGTTTTATAGAAGAAGAGATTTCGTTGCCAAACCTTGTTGTTTTAACAGGAGGAGATGTGCTGCATTTAAATAAATCGACTGATATTACTATTTATAATAATTATGGACCAACAGAGATTACTGTAGTTGCGACTAGTTATAAAGTAAAAAAGGATAGACCAATTAAAATTCCTATTGGTAAACCTGTAGACAATACCAAGGTATATATTATGGATGAAAGGCATCAGTCTTTACCCATTGGAGTAGTCGGAGAATTATGTATCGGAGGTTCAGGAGTGGCTCGTGGTTATTTAAACCAGGAAGAGTTAACTAAGGAAAAGTTTATAACAAATCCTTTTGTAGCAGGAGAAAGAATTTACAAAACAGGCGATTTAGCACGTTGGCTTGCCGATGGTAATATTGAATTTATCGGAAGAAAAGACGATCAGGTAAAGATTCGCGGTTATCGTATCGAGTTAGGTGAGATCGAAAATGCTTTATCGTCATTAGAAGCTGTTAGTCAGTCTTGTGTTTTAGCCAAAGAAGATGCAGGAGGCACCAAACGTTTGGTTGGTTATGTAGTGGTAGAAGGTGAGCTGAATAAGATTGATTTACAGGAGCAATTGAAATTAAGTTTACCGGAATATATGGTGCCGATGATCTGGATTGAACTGGATCATATGCCTTTGACTCCTAATGGCAAATTGGACAGGAAAGCCTTACCGGATCCTGACAGTTCAGATTTGTCCAGTCAGAGCTATGTTGCTCCACGTACAGAGATTGAGGAACAATTGGCGATCATCTGGCAGAATTTATTAGGTATAGAAAAAGTTGGAGTTTATGATAATTTCTTTGAGTTGGGTGGTCATAGTTTATTGGCTGTTCAGTTAATCTCTCGTTTACAGAAGTTAGATTTTCATATTGGAGTTAAAGATATTTTTGCAGGTCCTACGATAGCATCGATGAGTGAGAAATTATCTTCTTTATCTTTAGCATATCGTGTTCCGGCCAATGGTATAGCTGTAGATAGTAGTTCTATTACTCCGTCAATGGTTCCTTTGGTAGATTTGAGCCAAAGTGATTTAGATAAGATAAGTGATACGGTAATGGGAGGTGTTTCTAACATTGAGGATATCTATCCTTTATCGCCATTACAAGAAGGGATTCATTTCCATCATCTAATGGGTGATCCTAAACAGGGAGATCCTTATATCCTTCCTAATTTACTTTCTTTTTCAGATCAGGATAAACGAGATTCTTTTATTGAGGCATTACAATTTGTAGTGAACCGTCATGATGTTTTGCGTACCGGTATTTTGAGTTCAGGTTTACCGGTTGCAGTTCAAGTTGTTTTACGCGAAGCGCCTTTATGGATTGAACATTTAGAATTGGTTCATATCTTTGACAACACTTACCAGTAATTCTTTATAATGCAACAGCATTCGATCAATTGTAGCTTTATCAAACAAAGCGGTACAATACCCCATATCTAAAGTAATACCGTTATTACTTTCAGTTATATGCAATGTTAAATCAAATTTCGAATTAGAAGTTTCAAACCCGTAATCTGAGAGGACAATATCTTGTAATTCTAAACTTTCCTCTTTATATAATTCAGGTGTATTTTGCAATATAAACATCACCTGAAATAAAGGGCTCGTACTCATATCACGATTCGTAATCATTTGATCCACTACTTTTTCAAATGGAACCAACTGATGGTCATAACCGTCTAATGTGGTTTCTTTTACTTTTTCTAAAAGTTCCTTGAAACTTGGATTACCTCCAAGATCACTGCGAAGTGCCAACACATTTATAAAAAAGCCAATCATACCTTCCAACTCTGCTTGGGTACGGTTTGCTATTGGTGTTCCTACACAGATATCATCTTGCCCGCTATAACGCGACAACAATACCTTAAAGGCAGACAGCATTACCATAAATAAGGTAACACCTTCTCTTTGACACAATGCATTTAAGGAATTGCTAAATTCTTTATCCAAGACTAAGAAAATACTTGAACCTGCCATACTCTGTACAGAAGGACGAGCGTAATCTGTTGGTAAAGATAAGGTAGTCACTCCTTGCAATTTCTCTTGCCAATACGATAACTGTGCTTCTAAAACAGCTCCTTCGAGATACTTTCTTTGCCAGATCGCATAATCTGAATATTGCAGAGTTAGTTCCGGTAAAACAGCAGTTCTGCCGGATTGAAGAGCACTGTAAAGCTCCATAAACTCATTCACCAAAATACCACCTGACCAACCATCACTG
This sequence comes from Flavobacterium sp. ABG, assembly GCF_001027725.1. Lineage (NCBI taxonomy): Bacteria > Pseudomonadati > Bacteroidota > Flavobacteriia > Flavobacteriales > Flavobacteriaceae > Flavobacterium > Flavobacterium sp. ABG. The sequence goes on along the minus strand of NZ_LEKS01000036.1, from coordinate 7,304 downwards.
GCAATATGATGAAGCACACAAGCCAGTACGTACTGCTGGTTTCCTAAATCGTACAGACAGCTTCTTAACTTATACTCTTTTGCTAAATCAAAAGGCAACATCAGATAGTCCTGCAGACTGTTTTCAAATAAGGATACATCTGTTATTTTTACCTGCTCCAGCTTCCAGTTTTCTGCAGGTATTATTGCCTGATACCCTACTCCGTCCTCTGATAAAAGAACTGTGCGCAATACCTCATGACGCGAAACTATACTTTGTAAGGTTTGCGACAGGATCGATACATCTACTGTGCCTTCCAAACGAAGAACAGTAGGAATATGATATTCTGTACTACCTTGCAATTGATCTAAAAACCATAAACGTTCCTGACTAAAGGACAATGGAATTCGTGCCGGACGCTCCTCCGCAACAATAGTCGGCAATAAGACTCCTTCTGATTGAACCGATACATGAGCCCCTAATGCGGCTATAGTAGTATATTCAAATATTTCTCTGATAGCTAACTCAATAGACAATTCTTTACGGATCATCGACACCAATCGGGTCGCCAGTAAACTATGGCCTCCTAATTCAAAGAAGTTATCGTAAACACCTATTTTTTCTATTCCCAATAAATTCTGCCAGATAACAGCTAATTGTTCCTCTGTCTCTGTGCGTGGTGCAACATACTCCTGTGTAGAGAGATCTGAATTATCTGGATCCGGTAACGCTTTCCTGTCCAGTTTACCATTTGAAGTCAATGGCATCTGATCCAATTCGACCCAGATCATCGGAACCATATATTCGGGTAAACTTACCTTTAATTGATCCTGTAAATCTGTTTTATTTAGCTCCCCTTCTACAACCACATAACCAACCAGACGTTTGTTACCATTTGCATCTTCTTTGGCCAAAACACAACACTGAATCACCGATTCTAACAATGACAAAGTAGTCTCAACCTCACCCAACTCAATACGATAACCACGAATCTTAACCTGATTGTCCTTTCTGCCGATAAACTCAATACTACCATCCGCAAGCCAGCGTGCTAAATCGCCTGTCTTGTAAATTCTTTCTCCTTCTATAAATGGATTTGTTATAAACTTCTCTTGGGTTAGTTCCTCCTGGTTTAAATAACCTCGAGATACTCCTGAACCGCCAATACATAACTCCCCAACTACGCCTACCGGTACTAAACTCAGCTGCGAATCTAAAATGTAAATTTGAGTATTACCTATAGGTCTTCCTATGTTTATTTCTCTATCGTTACAAGTACCCTTATCATAAAAAGAGATGGTAGAAGTTACGGTCGTTTCTGTCGGGCCATATTTATTATAAAATGAATATCCTTCATTCCAGGCTTCCATTAAATCTTTATTACAAATCTCCCCTCCAACAACTATTCTTCTTAAGGATTTTAAATCGGTCCTCACAGGTAAAGTGCTTAACATACTTGGAGTAGTATGAAAATGTGTTATCTTTTGAACATCAATAAAATCCAGTAAATTTTCAGTATCAAGAATCGTTTCTTTATTTACAAGAATCAATTTACTACCACTACATAAGGTTATAAAAATTTGTTCAACAGAAGCATCAAAAGCAAAGTTTGAAAACTGCAAAACAACATCACTTGAATCAATAGCAAATGTGTTAACCTGAGAAGTAACCAGATTTATACTATTTGTATGTTCAATCATTACCCCTTTAGGTCTTCCTGTACTTCCTGAAGTGTAAATTACATAAGCCAAATGATTCGGCGCTACTAGACCACTATAATCTTCTGCAGAATATCCTGAGATCACATCCCAATCCTTGTCTAACAATACCACCTTAAGATGGGTATGTTCTGCTAATACTTTATGGCTTGCGATACTGCTTAACACCAAATTCATACCCGCATCTTGCAACATATAAGTAATACGATCTGATGGATAATCAGGATCTATTGGAACATAAGCCCCACCAGATTTCAAAATTCCCAAGATACCTACAAGCATTTCCAGTCTGCGCTCTACACAGATCCCCACAAGGGTATCAGCTTGAACTCCTTGTTCTCTTAAATAAGATCCTAATTGATTCGATTTCTCATTTAATTCCTTATAACTTAATTCTGCTCCCTCATAAACCACAGCAATGGCATCCGGAGTCTTTTTAACCTGCTCTTCAAATAAATCAACTAATGACTTATCTTTTGGATACGCAAGAGCTGTGTCATTGAAAACAGTTAACAATTGGTGTTTTTCGTCTGCAGTCAACATCGTCAGACTACCGATTGGCTGATTGATATCATTCACAATATCTACCAACAACTCCTGATAATGCAACAACATACGATCAATTGTACCTTTATCAAATAAATCGGTACAGTATCCCATATTCAAGGCGATACCATTACTATTTTCAGATACATTAAAGGTCAAATCAAATTTTGAACCGAAAGTCTCAAATTCATAGTTTGAAATCTCAATGTCCTCTAATACTGTTCCTGTAGCTTCTTCGGGTGTGTTCTGTAATACGAACATTACCTGAAACAATGGTGTCATGCTTCTGTCACGGGTCGTAACCACTCGGTCTACTACCTTTTCAAATGGAACTAACTGATGGTCATAACTCTCCAAAGTCGTTTCCTTCACTCTTCCTAAGAGCTCACTGAAACTTGGATTGCTTCCCAGATCAGTGCGAAGCGCCAGGGTATTGACAAAAAAGCCAATCATGCCCTCTAATTCCGATTGGGTACGGTTTGCTATTGGCGTTCCTACACAAATATCGTCTTGACCGCTATAACGCGCCAGTAACACTTTAAAAGCTGACAACATTACCATAAACAAGGTAACGCCTTCTTTTTGGCATAATGCTTTTAAAGACTCACTGATTTCTTTATCCAAAACTAAGAAAACATCCGATCCTGCTGTACTTTGAATTGAAGGACGTGCATAATCTGTTGGTAAGGATAAAGTAGCCACTCCCTGAAGCTTCGTTTCCCAATACAATAATTGGGATTCTAATACGTCGCCTTCGAGATACTTTCTTTGCCAGATCGCATAATCTGAATATTGTAAAGCAAGTTCCGGTAAAACAGCTGACCTTCCTGACTGAAAAGCGCTGTAAAACTCCATAAACTCATTCACCAAAATACCACTTGACCAACCATCACTGGCAATGTGATGAAACACACAAGCCAATACATACTGTTGGTTTCCTAAATCATAGAGACCACTTTTTAACTTATAATCCTTTGCTAAATCAAAAGGACTTGCTAAATAATGTTGCAGATTACTTTCCAATAATCCTTGCTCTGTTACTTTTATCTGATCCAGTTTCCAATCTTCCGCATCTATTACTTGCTGGTATCCTACACCCTCCTCTGATAAAAGTATCGTACGCAATACCTCATGACGTGATACTATATTTTGTAATGTTTTTTCTAAAATTGATACATCTACTGCTCCTTCTAAACGCAGCACTATAGGGATATGATACGCAATACTTCCTTCTAACTGATCCAAAAACCACAAACGTTCCTGACTGAAAGACATTGGAATGCGCTCCGGACGCTCCTCCACAACAATTGCCGGCAATAATATTCCTGCCGATTGTCCCGATACATGAGTTCCTAAAGTTGCTATAGTAGTATATTCGAATACTTCCCTGATAGATACTTCAATAGACAACTCTTTACGAATCATCGATACCAATCGGGTAGCCAATAAACTGTGGCCTCCCAACTCAAAGAAGTTATCATAAACTCCAACTTTTTCTATACCTAATAAGTTCTTCCAGATCGCTGCTAATTGTTCCTCAATCTCTGTACGAGGCGCAACATATTCTTTTGTAGACAAATCCGAATTATCCGGATCCGGTAATGCTTTTTTGTCCAGTTTACCGTTTGAAGTTAAAGGCATTTGATCCAATTCAACCCAGATCATCGGAACCATATATTCCGGTAAGCTTAATTTCAATTGATTCTGTAAATCAGTCTTATCGAGTTTGTTCTCTGAAACTACATAACCCACCAGGCGTTTGGTACCTACTGCATCTTCTTTAGCCAATACACAACATTGAATAACCGATGCTAACGATGACAACGTATTCTCGATCTCACCTAACTCGATGCGATAGCCTCGAATCTTAACCTGATTGTCCTTTCTGCCAATATATTCAATATTTCCATCCGGTAGCCAGCGTGCTAAATCGCCCGTTTTATAAATTCTTTCTCCTTCTATAAATGGATTTACTATAAACTTCTCTTGCGTTAATTCTTCTTGATTTAAATAACCAAGTGCAACTCCTGAGCCTCCAACACATAATTCTCCAATAACACCGATTGGCAATAAATTCAATTTGGAATCTACGATATAGGCCTGACTATTTTTAATAGGCTTACCAATAGGAAGATTGGTATAAGTAACTTTATCAATCGTATAGGTCGTCGAAAACGTAGTATTTTCTGTCGGACCATACCCATTGACCATATTTAAATCGCTATAAAGCTCTTTTAATTTATTGGTATAATTAAACAAAACCACATCACCACCAACTGCTAAATCACTCAAATTTTCAAAAACAGTTACATCATCTTCTACTACTTGATGAAACCAAGAGGCCGTCATCCACATAGTGGTAACTTTATTTTTTACAATAAGTTCTTTTAGATTGCTGACATTTAGCAATGCATTTGTATCTGCTAATATTAATTGACCTCCATTTAGTAAGGTTCCGAAAAATTCTAAAGTAGTAGCATCAAAAGAAATAGATCCTGTTGACAACCATACCGTATCTGAATTTAATGAGATATAATCACAACTTGTACATAAACTGACAATATTACGATGTGTTACCATCACTCCTTTCGGATTACCCGTTGTTCCTGAAGTATACATAATATAAGCAACTGAAGCAGGCTCTGTTTTATGTGAAATTTCAGAAGCTTTATAATTAACCGATTTATCTATATCCAGGAAGACAATAAACTCTGAAGATAGACCTGATAATAAAGATTCTTCCCTGTAAATCAGAAAATTGACACTCGAGTCCTTCAAAATATAGGATAATCGTTCAGCCGGTAATGTAGGATCTAAAGGAACATAAGTACTTCCTGATTTTAGGATACCTAATATACTAATGATCATATCAAAACTTCTGTTAAACAAGACTCCTATTCGGGAGTTTCTTATCACTCCAACCGATTCAAAATAATGAACCAATTGATTGGAACGCTCATCCAGTTCTTTGTAAGTCATTACCTGATCTCCAAAAACCAATGCTGTCGCATCCGGTGTTTTAAGAACCTGATCTTTAAATAAATCGCTTATCGTTTTATCTTGAGGGTAAGCTAATTCCGTATCATTAAAAATATTCAACAATTGATGTTCTTCTGCTCCGGTAAGCATAGAAAGCCCATCTATTGGCTGATTGACATCCTTCACAATACTTGTCAACAACTCCTGATAATGCAACAGCATACGATCAATTGTAGCCTTATCAAACAAAGCACTACAATATTCTATATCTAAAATAATATTATCTTTAGTTTCAGATATATTTAGCGTTAAGTCAAATTTTGAATTAAATGCATCAGACTCATATCCCGAAAGCATGATATTCTCTAAAGTCAGTTCGTCTGAACCTTCCGGTGTATTTTGCAATACAAACATCACCTGAAATAAGGGGCTCATACTTCTGTCACGGGTAGTAACCACGCGATCTACAACCTTCTCAAATGGAACTAACTGATGGTCATAGCTGTCCAATGTAGTCCCTTTTATTTGCTTTAAAAGTTCCTTAAAACTTGGATTACCTCCAAGATCACTGCGAAGCGCCAGCGTATTGACAAAAAAGCCAATCATTCCCTCTAATTCCGATTGGGTACGGTTTGCAATTGGAGTTCCCACACAAATATCCTCCTGCCCGCTGTAACGAGATAACAATACTTTAAATGCCGATAACAGCAACATAAACAAGGTAACACCCTCTCTCTGACATAACGTATTTAATGACTCACTACATTCTTTATTTAAGATAGCCGAAACATTTGATCCCGCTGTACTTTGTATCGAAGGACGGGGATAATCTGTTGGTAAGGTTAAGGTAACTACATCTTGCAGCTTTTCTTCCCAATAGGATAACTGGGATTCTAAGACAGCTCCTTCGAGATACTTTCTTTGCCAGATCGCATAATCTGAATATTGTAAAGTTAATTCCGGTAAAACAGCTGTTCTGCCATATTTCAGCGCACTGTAAAGCTCCATGAACTCATTGACCAAAATACCTTCCGACCAACCATCACTGGCAATGTGATGAAATACACAAGCCAATACATACTGTTGGTTTCCTAAATCATACAGACAGCTTTTTAATTTATAATCTTTTGCTAAATCAAAAGGACTTACTAAATAATGCTGCAGATTACTTTCCAATAATCCTTCGTCTGCTATTTTTACCTGGTCCAAAGTCCAGTTCTCTGTACTTATAACTTCCTGATACCCTACACCATCTTCTGATAATAATATCGTACGAAGTACCTCATGACGGGAAACTATAGTTTGTAATGTTTGTTCTAAGATGGATATATCCAGTGCTCCTTCCAAACGAAGTACAGTAGGCATATGATATTCTGTACTGCCTTGCAATTGATCCAAAAACCACAAACGTTCCTGACTGAAAGACAATGGAATTCGCTCCGGACGTTCTTCAACAACAATAGCAGGCAACAATACTCCCTCTGACTGAACCGATACATGAGCTCCTAAAGCTGCTATAGTAGTGTATTCAAATACTTCTCTGATTGATACTTCGATAGACAATTCTTTACGAATCATCGACACTAATCGAGTAGCCAATAAACTGTGCCCTCCCACCTCAAAGAAGTTATCATAAACACCTATTTTTTCTATACCCAATAAGTTCTGCCAGATTACTGCTAATTGTTCTTCCGTTTCTGTACGTGGCGCAACATAGGCCTGACTGGACAAATCGGAATTATCCGGATCCGGTAAGGCTTTCCTGTCCAGTTTGCCATTAGGAGTCAGCGGCATCTGATCCAGCTCAACCCAGATCATCGGAACCATATACTCGGGTAAACTTGATTTTAATTGTTCTTGTAAATCAGCTTTATTGAGTTTTCCTTCTACCACTACATAACCAACCAAACGTTTGATACCACTTACATCTTCCTTGGCCAAAACACAACATTGGGTAACCGATTCTAATAATGATAATACATTCTCAATCTCACCCAGCTCGATACGATACCCACGGATCTTAACCTGGTCGTCTTTCCTACCGATAAGTTCAAGGTTACCATCAGGCAACCAACGTGCCAA
>NZ_LEKS01000035.1:0-15217 GCF_001027725.1 Flavobacterium sp. ABG | reverse complement strand
GTGTAATCTGTTCCGGCAGTTCCAGGGAATACCCAAACGTAATTAGACATAGTAGCTTCAGTAGTATAGATAACATTTGTTCCCACACAAGCACTTGCTCCCGGTTGAGCTGTAAAAGTTACGATAGGTAGCGCATTAACTGTAGTTGCAGTTGATGAAGTTGCCGTTGTTGCTGTACAGCTATTAGCGTTTGTATAGTTAATCGTTACTGTTTTACTTCCGGTTGTTAAATATTTTAAAGTTACGGTGTTACTTGCATTTGTGCCTCCAGAAACAATAGTATAATCTGTTCCGGCAACTCCTGGGAATCCCCAGATGTAATTAGTCATACTAGGTTGAGTAGTATAGGTAACATTTGTTCCTATACAAGTACTTGTTCCCGGTTGCGCTGTATAACTTACGATTGGTCGAGGGTTTACGGTTACTGTCAAAGTAAACGGAACCCCTACACAACCCGATGTAGTTGGAGTAACGGTATAAGTAGCCGTTTGTGGCGTTGTGGTTGTATTTGTAAGTGTACCAATAATGTTACCATTTGGAGTACCAGTACTTGCTGCACCTCCCGTGATGGATCCCGATACTGCTATAGTTGGGGCTGTCCAGGTAAAAGTCGTTCCGGATGGGATAGTTCCATTGGTTCCCGTTGTTGGTGTTGCTGTAAATTGAGATCCTGAACAAACTGAAGCTGTCATTGGAGTAATGGTAGCAGAAATCACATCAACCGCTACTGGTGTAGAGTCAGTTGTTGAAGCAGTACAGGTTATCTTTGCACGATAAAATGTTTTTACAGTTTGCGTAGTAGTAAAGGTTGATTTAGAGTTTGTAACATCTAAATATTGGATAAGTAAATTATCAATAGTATGGATGTCAGTTATAGCTCCTGTTCGTGCTGAAAATTTAAATTTCCAGGCTGATTTATCCGTTGAAAGATAGGCAGCTGGTAATAAAAGATTAGAGACTACTGTAATTATAGTGCCTGAAGAATTTACCATAGTAAGAGACAGGTATCCTTTGTTATCTACTGACAAAACAACATTTCGTGCTGTAGTAGTTCTTATGTTGAAAGGAATACTCAGAGCCGAAGTAAAAACGCCTGTTCCATTATAAAGGATACGAATACGGCTACCACTTGCTATACCTTCATTATCATAGGTGTCAAATTGAACTATAATACCTGAGCCTTCTCCAAGTTCTCCTCCACTGTCGGTATTTGTCAATGCTCCTGCATAACTTAAACTAAAACCATCAGCACCGCCTCCGCCTCCGGCAGTATAATCAAATGAAGTTGTAAAAGCATTTATATTAGAGCCGGGAGATTTGTCAACTAAGAAACCTCCTTTTTGGCTAGTAGCAGCGGGCGTTAATACTAATTGACCACCGGTTATACTTGCATTTCCGGAAATACTGGTGTTGGCAGGCAGTGAACTAAAGGCTTCAGTACCGAAAAAAGTGGTTGGTGTCGGGGTAGCATTAGTCCATGTATCAACACCATTTGGTGAAGTTTGCCATACATAAGTAGCACCATCCGAATAAGTAGTTCCCAGAGATAATGTAAATGGGGTACCTGGGCATACCGTTGTGGCTGTTGATGTAGTAGTACTGGCAGCTGGTGTTCCTGAGCATACATCACCAACAATTATCGTATAGTCCTCAACCTGTCCCTCTGGACTTGTTACGGTTGTGGTACAAGGATTTGTAACATAGTCAGTAGATTGACCGATGATGCGCATACGGGTGCTTCCTAAGGTAGCGGCAGTTGGTACCAGAAAATAAACCGACGCAATTTTGCCATCCGCTCCGGTAGAATTGTTAATAGTACCAATGTTAAATTTTTCACCAGTGTCCGTAAAATCATTGTCCTGGTTCCAGTCTATATATGCAGTATAGAAAATGTTGCTGTTTGATGCCGTAACACCTTTTACAGAAACCGTGTAATTTTGTCCTTTAACCAAAGTGGTGTTGACTCCTGTGAAACTTTCGTAACTGGTGGTTCCTGTACTGTTGTTATCTATTGTATTCAACTTTACATTGGTAATTTGTCTTACCGTTGTAAAATTGGTGAAACTACATACACTTGGAGTCCAAGTATAGGTTAAGCCATTAGCGGGGAGTGTTGAGTTATTTGTTCGACAAGTGTTGCTATTTGCATTTCCTGTCGTTGTTGCTGACCAATTACTTGTTGTTGTTCTATTGTTAAAGTCGGCATTTGAAGTACCTCTTAAACCTACTTGTACAGGTACATCTGCATTGTAATTACTAGAACAAGCGCCATAGACAATTTGCACTGTATTAGTAGACTCATTTAGTCTGATTTGAAAATTGAAATCACCATTTTGTGAGCCACTATCATAACGTCTAGTATTATTCCATTGCACTACAAAAGTTCTGTTGGGTGCTGTACCTGTAGTAATGGAGGTTATTGTAGAATTATTGCTTATCAAGTCTCTTCCAAGAGCACTAATAGCACCGCTATATCCTGCCTGAGTATTAGATGAAATAGGATTATATTCAGCACCACGCGAAAATGTTGAACCGAAAGTTAAGAATCCATTCATGTTGACTGAACATTGAGTATAGCTTACTCCGTTAAATACAAAGGTAAATCCTAGTGAAATATTAGTACTTGGACCATTATCATCCCAACCGCTAGCAAAGATAACATCTGCGCCATTCCCAATACTTGTATATGTTCCGGATGATGATGTAAAAGCATAGTTAGCAACCTGTGCATTTCCAATTCCGGTAAAAAATAGTAAAAAAAGAAATTGAAGTAAACCAAACACCTTATAACTTTTGGGTTTGTTTATTTTTTGACAAAATAAGAAATCAACGAATAAAAGTAATTTTTTAATCATCAGCGTGTGGTATTTATATTTTAAATTTGTTTTGGGCTAAAACACATAAAAAAAGCACCGGTTCTCTATTATGTCGGATAGTAAACCTGAGTAGTGTTTTTCTTTTGGTTTTAAATTTTAGAATCAGTTATTTAAGTGCTTGTTTTTGAGCATTATTGAATAATCCAATTCGGCGTACAAAAATATTATAATTCTGCACATATACAACATTTTAGAAAAAGAGTTTCTGAGATAATTGAAAAATAAAGGCCGAATTTTAACAACAAAATGACTATTTTTCGCAAGAATAGTTAAAAAGCAGGAAAAAAGCCATGAATTCAACATGTACCCCAAAGGAGGCCTTACTCAAATTAGAACATTTTTGCGCCTATCAGGAGCGCTGTCATGCAGAGGTGGTTGCCAAATTGTACAGTTTAAAGATGACCTCAGACGAAATTGATGTGATAGTAGTTCAGTTAATTGATGGTAATTTTTTAAATGAAACACGTTTTGCGTGCAGTTTTGCCAGAGGTAAACACCGCATTAAATTTTGGGGCAGAATTCGGATCACAAATGAGTTAAAAGCCAGACAGATTTCCGCGGTTAATATCACTTTGGCATTAAAAGAAATTTCGGCAGAAGAGTATGAAACTACTTTTGAACAACTTTCGGAAAGATGCTGGAATAGTATTCATGAAAATAACACGCTTAAAAAAAGGAAAAAATTCTGCGATTATCTGTTGCGAAGAGGTTATGAAAGTAACTTGGTTTATGAAAAAATGAAGGAACTGGAATAAAACTACATTCTCTTTTCCGGTAGTAAAAATCTAATTTTTGTGTTACTTAAAAAAGGCATTAGCGCTAATCAGATTGCTAGTGTTAAACCTCATTTAGCACCCTGGAACCTCTGTTTGTGAATGGAGGCTTTCTTGCATATTACGCATCAAAACTCGCTTTTTTAGACTTTTTAAATTAAAAAACACGCTATTTTAGATTGTATTTTACGATTATTCTTATATTTTATCACTTTGATTTTATAAGAATTAACACAGTTTGAAGCTTTTTATGATGTATTTCATCGAGTATTTCTTTTGCTTTGTCGATTATACGGGCTTTCTTAAAACTACTTTTATGACTAGTACGTAGTTGTCTCTATCTTTGCAAGCCCAAAATTATATGCCTGCATACTAATCAGATAGAAACAACTAAAATGATGAGAAAATTACTTTTATTTTTACTTTTACCCTTTATTGGTTTTGCACAAGAAGATTTAGTAAAGTGGAATGGTCCTGGTACTAAAGCACCCTCTGTTAATACGAATTACACAGCAGCAATTGCTGCAGGGGATTTAAGTAATGGAAGTAGTTTGACTGTAACTCCTGCGCAAGGAGAAGGGTTTAAAGGAAGTCCATGGACAACCTCATTTGCTATTGACGATACTAAATATTTTCAATTTACAACGGCAGCAAAAACAGGATATAAAATTAAATTGAATGCTTTCAAATTCACTTATAGAGGCGATGCTAATTTGTATGTGAACCGCTATCAGGTTCGTTATTCCAAAGATAATTTTGCCACCAGTACTTTATTAGTAGACGAAACAACAAGCCCGGGAAGAATAAACAAGTCATTGAATTTGTCTAATGTTACCCTATATGCCGGAGAAACGATAACCATTCGTATTTATGGCTACAAACTAAAACCCAATAGCGATCCTAATTCACCATTGTTCTTGATTAATTTGAGTTCAATTGAAAATGGGAATACAACACCTACGATTACAGGTTCTGTTTTGCCTTATGATGCCTCTGACTTGAATGCAAATGATGATCTTGTTTCAACGAAAGAAAAAAGAGCAGTAACCTTTGATCCGTTAACTAACGATACCCATTATAACGGTTCAACGATGACTTACACGCAACCGCCAACGGCTCACGGAACGGTAACAAATACTGACAATATCCTTACTTTTACACCTGCAACAAATTTTAAAGGAACCAGTTCATTTACCTATACGTTAAAAAAGGGGAATAAAACAGTTACGGCTACAGTTTCGGTTTTTGTTGAAGAAGCTACACCTCGGCTAATCATCTGGAATGGTGCAATAGATCAGCCCAAAGCAGTTGTCACTGATGCCAATATCATTGCAAATGACATTAGTGCTTCAGGTGTTAATCTAACCACAAACAGTAATCCAAATTATTTTAATCTTACTAATGTTCAAACCAGTACGATTAAAAATACGGTAAATCTTAACAAATATGCTCAGGTAAGTATTAGACCAAAAGCCAATTACAAACTGACTTTAACGCAATTTAAGTTTATATACAATTCTCCTTCGGGAAATGAAGGAGCAACAAAATACGAAGTACGTTACTCGACAGATCCTACTTTTCCTGATGACGGTAAAATCCTTTTGGGGTCAACCACAGCAGTACAAGGCACAGATACTGAGGTAACCCTTAATTTTCCTGCTAATACTGTGGTGACTAGCAGTCCAAATCAAACATTTTATATTAGAATTTATCCTTATGGGGTTCAAAATATTTACAACGGATATTTTAGAATCAAACACGATTATGGAGGAGAAGTAGGGCCAACCATTTCGGGTCTAGTCGATACGTCCAACTTACTTACGGCAAATCCGGATCTAATTACGACCGATTCCAATACGGCTATAATTGTACCGATTCTGGAAAATGATGAAAATTACAGCGCATTGGCATCTATTACTTCAACACAACCGGCTTCAGGAGGGTCTGTTCAAGTTAATGATAAAACCAATGTGACTTTTACTCCTGCAGTGGGTTTCACCGGGACGAGTTCTTTTGTCTACACCTTGTATGACGGGAAAAATTATTCGTCTGCAACCGTTACGGTTACAGTAACGCCACCACCATGTGTTCCCTCTTTAACAGCCGGAGTTAACAGCTGGAAAGGTTATGTTTATACCTATACAGGAAATACTCCCGCGATGACTACTTATGTTGGATCTGTTGCAGAGAAAGCGATGTTTGACCGAAAAACAGGTACAGATGTAATTACAGGAGATACAAGCGTTGCGCCAAATGCATTTTGCGGTACAGTACCAAGTGAAAGGTTTTATGTTCGCTACCTAATGAAGACTACAACAGAGGCCGGTAAATTTAACTTTACAGTAGGTGGTGATGATGGTTACCGTTTGTATATTGATGGTGATTTAGTGATAGACAATTGGCAGGATCAAGGTTATGCAGTAAGATCTACGCTGCACAACTTGAAAGAAGGAACACATGACTTTGTTTTAGAATATTACGAAAAAGAAGGTGCATCCAGATTGTCCATTATATATGGTATAATAAAAGGAGATACTTTACTGCCTTTCGGAGATAATAAGTGGAATGTTTTTGGTTTTAATTCAGCAAATATTGCCTTAGTGGCAGACACCTATGCAGGAACTTATGTAGATACAAGTTTAGATATCAATACACAGTCAAAGTGGAATGCTTTGGTATCACCCTCTTATTATTCGGGTTGGGAAGGAGCTCCAATGCCCGTTGATCAGTTTACCATTACCTATAAACGTAAAGGTTTTCCTTGTGGTCGTTATCAATTAGAACTTGTAAATTGTGATGATGTGGGTGAAATTTATATTGATGGAGTCAAAATATTTACACAATCTATTTATACCAATACTACTTCATTAATTAACGGAGGAAAAACGTATCCTTTGAATAAAACGTCAACTGTAGAAGTGCGTTTAAGAGAAGATGGGGGTGATGCCAAGTTAGCCCTTAATTTTATTGATACTCCTTTTGTTTATGATGGATCAGTGGCACCTCAGAGCGGCTCTTCGATTACGGTGAATAAAAGTACAGTTCTGACTAACGATTTAGAAGTTTGTACTTGTACCATAGCAGCAGGAAAGACATTGACGATCGCGGGAGACAAAACTCTTACCGTTAATGAAAATATTGTGGTAAATGGAGATGGTAAGCTTATAATAAAAAACAATGGTTCCTTGGTTCAGACCAATGATAATGCTACGTATACCGGAGCTGTGAATTCGTTTGATATGGAACGGATTTCAACTCCAATGGTAAATTTCGATTATACCTACTGGTCATCAGCAGTAGCAGATAAAAAATTGAATGTTTTGTCACCCAATACGCTAGCCGACAAGTACATGTCATTTAGCGGAACAAATTGGATAATTGAAAACGGAAATACGATTATGAAACCAGGTAAAGGATATATTATTCGTGTTCCTAAACGAGATACCGGATATCCAAATGGTAAAGATTATTGGAACACTAGTACGTATTCTCAAACGGTAAATTTTATTGGGATTCCTAATAATGGAATTATTAAAGGGGAATCTCTTTTGGCTGATAAATTTTATTTAGTAGGTAATCCATATCCTTCGGCATTAGACGCTACTAAGTTTTTAAATGCGAATACTTTTATAAATGGTACTATTTACTTCTGGACCCACAATACAGCAATAGGTGTGGTAGGAATACATAAATACAATTCAAATGATTATGCAAGTTATAATCTTACCGGAGGTGTAGCGACGAGACCTTCTCAGGCACCCGGGCGCAATATGAATACGCCCTCTGGTAAAATTGCATCAGGAGAATCTTTTTTTATTAGTACAAATGATGTTGGAACGGTTACTTTTAATAATAGTATGCGTCCGGTGGGTGCTAACAATCAGTTTTTTAAAAGAGACGATACGTCAAAAAATAAGGAAGCAGAGAACGGTCGCATGTGGTTAAACATGACCAATGAAACCGGTGCTTTTAAACAAGCTTTGATCGGATATATAGAAGGAGCCACCAATGATTTTGAAAACAGATTTGACGGTGAAAGCTTTGATGGTAATGCCTATATCGATTTTTATAGTATAGATAATGGTAGAAATTATGTAATTCAAGGCCGTGCTTTACCTTTTACCGATACCGATATTGTTCCTTTAGGATATCGCAGTTCTATTGAAGGTGAATTTGCAATTTCTATCGAGCAGACAGATGGTGATTTGGTTAATCAGGTTGTTTACTTAGAAGACAAAGTAACAGCTAAAGTTCATGACTTAAGAGCTGGTAAATATACCTTTACGACTGCAAAAGGAACTTTTTCGGATCGTTTTGTACTACGCTACACAAATAAAACATTAGGAATTGATGATTTTGAAAATACAGACAGTGATCTGATCGTTTCAGTAAAAAATAAGACAATCAAAGTAACTTCAGAAAAAGAGAATATTAAAGAAGTTATGGTTTATGATCTTTCAGGGAAATTGCTTTACGAAAAGAATAAAGTCGGAGCAACTGAATTACATATAGCAAATTTACAATCGGCCAATCAGATGGTATTGATCAAGATTGTTTTGGAAAACGGTCACACAACGACCAAGAAAGCTATATTTCAATAAAAAACACTAGTTAAGTTTGTAAAAAATCCATTTGTCAAAGGCAAATGGATTTTTTTTTGCGTTTTCTTCAAATTGAAAATTAACATACCCTAAATATCCCGTCAAGTGGGTATTGTCAGATTAATAAAAGAAAAATAAATTGCAGTTAAATCTTACAATCATTTAATTCAATCTATCTGACTTTGATTAGAAATATAATTCTTTTAGTATTAGTAGTTAGTTTTATCAATAAAGCCGACTTGTATGCACAGCAAGGAAAAGTGGATAAGAACTTTAATGTACGTGATGACGGTACGATCGGGGATGGTTTTGATAATACTGTTAGAACCTTATTTTTACAGTCCGATGAAAAGCTGATCGTAGGAGGTGATTTTCTGACTCTTAATGGAATACAACTCTCTTATTTGACTCGTTTGAATACAGACGGCTCGATTGATGAAAGTTTTAAGATGGGAAACGGTTTCAACGGGAAAGTCTACAGCGTCTGTGTGCAACCGGACGGGAAAATTATTGTTGGAGGAAGTTTTACAGCTTACAACGGAGTCAGCGTGGGTCGACTAATTCGTTTAAATACGGATGGATCACAAGATACATCATTCAATACAGCAATTGCAGCAACGACAGGAATCATCTATAAAGTGGGTTTGCAATCGGATGGAAAAATAATTATAGTGGGCAGTTTCACCAAATACAATGCCGTTACCGTAAATAGAATAGCACGTGTTTTACCCAATGGAACATTAGATCCCTCTTTTAATACAGGAACTGGGGCTTCAGCACTCATTACTAATATTGAAATTTTACCGGATCAAAAAATTATAGTAGCGGGAGCTTTTACTGTTTTTAATGGAGTTTCGGCTAACAGAATAGTCAGACTGTATTCTGATGGCAGAGTTGATGAACATTTTAGTATTGGAACTGCTTTTAATGATGATGTAAATGCAATAGCTGTACAGTCCGATGGAAAAATTATTTTAGGAGGAAAATTTACGAATTTTAACGGAAACAGTGCCAACAGGATTATCCGGATCAATTATGACGGGACCCTCGATTCTGGTTTCCTATCAGGCTCCGGTCTCAGTAAAGATGCGGTTCAGGTGATCAAAATTGATGCTTCGGGGACTATTGCTGTTGGAGGGTCTTTCACAGGCTACTACAATAATAGTGAGGTAAAACGTTTATTTTTTTTAAATGCTAACGGAACGATAAGAAACGATTTCTATACTGGAGCAGGACCGGGATCTGCTTCCGTTTTAGCATTAGAGAGTACGGCAGACAGATCTTGGTATATCGCGGGATCATTCTCTTTATTTGATAGTCTGAATCAGGGTAGACTGACTAGAATTGATAGTGAAGGAGAACAAGATACCGGATATTTAGCTGCCGGAATTGGTTTTGATAATTCTGTTTTAAAAGTTTTGCCGTTGGCCAGTAAACAAACTATGGTATTTGGGAATTTTACCAGATTCAATGGCGCTTTTTCTTCAAGAATTGCCAGAGTTTTAGAAAATGGAACCTTAGATGAGGCTTTTAATTCCAAGCAATTGGGAGCGAATAACAACGTAAAAACGGCCGTTCTACAAGCGGATGATAAGATTGTTTTTGGTGGGAATTTTACAAAATACAATGAATCAACTTGCAATAGGATTGCTCGTATTTTAGCAAATGGAACCGTTGATCCAACATTTAGTTTAGGCTCAGGCTTTAATAATCAGGTTTATGCAATGGCACTTCAGCCCGATCAAAAGATAATTGTTGGCGGTAATTTTACGTCATATAATACTGCACAGGTTGGAAGAATAGTCAGATTGTTGGCAAACGGTTTGCTTGATGTTGATTTTAATGTTGGTTTGGGTGCCAATGCTATTGTAGAGGCCGTACTGGTTCAACCGGACGGAAAAATTCTGATTGGCGGACGATTTACTTCTTTTGACGGTACTATGGTGTCAGGTTTAGTACGTCTTCATGAGGATGGAAGTATAGATGCCACTTTTAACACAGGTAGTGGGTTTGATAAAAAAGTAAGTGCAATTGCGTTACAATCGGATCAGAAAATAATAGTAGGAGGGTCATTTTTAATGTACAATGGGACTCCACAAAAACGGATTCTGAGATTGAATTCCAACGGAAGTCTGGATGCGACTTTTGATTCTGGATCCGGTTTTAGTAAAGGAGATGTTCTTAGTATTTTAGTACAACCCGATGATCGTATCCTAGTGGGAGGAACTTTTTCCGGAACTTATAAAAGTACAGCTTGCCTAAGGTTAATACGGTTATTAAAGTCTGGGGATTATGATAACAGCTTTCAGGCAAATTTAAACAATAAGGTACGCAGTATGCATTTTACTGCTGATCGCAAACTTATGATTGGTGGCGATTTTAATTCCGTCTCCGGAGAATCAAAACATAGGGTTGCTCGTTTGAAAATTTGCTTAGAAGCGACTGATTGGAATGGTATCGCATGGTCAAATGGTTTTCCGTCCGCTGGAAAAGAAGTCACTTTTTCAGAAGATTATCCAGGTTTAACAGCGACAACCATATGCAACTGTACAATCAAGGAAGGGAAGACCGTTACGCTTTTAAGTGGAAATACTTTAGGAATTGAATTTGATTATAACGGTTTGGGGACACTGGTTTTAAATAATGCGGCCAGTTTATATCAAGATGATGATGAAATTGTAAATACGGGAATCGTACAAGTTCTAAGAAAATCATCTCCGATTTTAAAATTTGACTATACCTATTGGGCCTCTCCGGTAGTAGATCAAAAACTGATAGCTGTTTCTCCGAAGACATTATCGGATAAATTTTTCTCCTATAACTATGAATTAGATCATTGGAGCGTTGAAGATCCGCAACATACCATGACCCCCGGAAAAGGATATTGTATCCGCGGACCTCAGGATTTTTCAGTTACAACAGCTTCGGCATATGACGCAATATTTAAAGGAGTTCCGAATAATGGGAAAATTAGTTTGGGTTTAGGAAAAGAGAATACTTTTAATTTAATTGGGAATCCATACCCTTCAGCTCTTAGTGCAGATTTGTTTTTGGATAAAAACAGCCAAAACATCAAAGGAACTCTTTATTTCTGGACACATAATACTCCGGTTAAAGATCATAAATATACTTCAGATGATTATGCAGTTTATAATTTGTTGGGAGGTGTAGGAACAAGAGCAGCACTTTCTTCCGGAATGGATCAGACCGTACCGGATGGAACGATTGTTTCAAATCAGGCTTTTTTTGTTGTAAGCAAGAATACTGGATCTGTTGCGTTTGACAACAGCATGCGAATTATGGGTCAAAATACTTCTTTTTTTAAAACAACGGTAAGCAATAAAAAGGAAATCAGAAGCGGAATCGAAAAACACCGTATTTGGTTGGATCTTGAGAATGTGGAAGGCATTTTTAAACAAATCCTGGTTGGTTATGTGTATGGAGCACCCGATGCGTCGGTTGATAGTTTTAATTCGGAATCTTTTAAAGGAAATAAATGGGCAGATTTTTATAGTATCCTCGAAAATAAACATTTGGTAATTCAAGGAACAACAGCAGTATTTGGCAAATCTGATTCAATTTCTCTGGGTTACGAGACTGCTGTTGAGGGGGAGTTTAGTATTAAAATTGCTAAAAAGGAAGGACTCTACGAGAACTTGAATGTTTATTTAGAAGACAAAACGAAGGGAATAATACATAACTTACAGGAAGCCCCCTATCTGTTTACCACTGACAAAGGAGTTTTTCAGGAGCGTTTTGTAATACACTACACCGAAAAGACCTTAAAAAAGGAAACTTTAGAGAAATTGGAAGACGGCGTTCAGATAATAGTAAAAGACAAGTCCATAAATGTGGTAGCAGCAAAAACGAATATTAAGTCAGTTCATTTTTTTGATGTGAGCGGAAAAATACTTTTAGTTAAGGGTAAAATCGATGCGATGTCATTTCAATTTTCAAATCCGTCATTCAGCAATCAACTTCTAGTAGTAAAAGTTGTTTTGGAGAACAATCATACTATAACTCAAAAAATAGTATTCTGATATTAATTAATTCAAGTCACTAGTTAATAATTAGTTGATTCTATTTGAAGAAAACACAAAAAGATTAATTTGCCTCCTGCTTCAGCTGGAGGTAATTGATTGAGAGGTGAATCATTGGCTTTAGCCGAAAGATCCGGGGTATAATTCGGCTAAAGCCATAAAATCATGAACTACTTGTAATCCTCCAGCTGAAGCAGGAGGCTATTCAAAAAGGTACCTTTGCAAATATTTTAATTTTGATTAGAAATTCACATTATTATAATTCAGAAATAGGGTATAGACGGTCTAATTTCAAACATAAAACAACTAGCAACTTAAATTAATTAATTCAAGCCACTGGTTCTCTTATTTCTAAAATGAAACAAGCTAGTAGGATTGTCAGAAAAAGTCTCACGCAGATTTTAGCAGATTGAAAAAAATCCGCAGAATCTGCACAATCTGCGTGAAAAAAAAACATTTGATTCGATGCGATTATTTTTTGGGTTAGCTACATCTATGATGCAAGACAGAATGTTTTCTTTTTCATGGCTTGAAAATCTCATTTTTTTATCAGTAAATAAAGACACTCGACAAAATGCGTTTTTTAACGATGAACTACCATTTTTAAAGGAGAATATGCTGTTTTTATATCAACTCATAATTATTTAAGTGTCTAATTCTTACAATTTTATGTGAAATATTTTGTTGTCTTGTAAATAAAATTGTACCTTGTTGCTATGCTTGTACGACAAACGTACCTATAAGCCCGACGAAGTACATCTCTTTTCTGTTTTTCTCTGCCAAAATATTGATTGCTATTTTAAATACCACAAATTAAAAAGCAGCATTTTAGTATTTTTTTTGCTTTTAATTATAAGTTGATTTTGATAGTCAAAATTATTTTTTGAGGTATTTAGAGTTTCATTTTAACCAAACGTCTGTTTGGTTTTAATTTTTCTTTTTAACTTAAAAAGTAGTGCGATGAAAAAAAAATTACCAGCTTTCCCGCTTCAATTTTTAATGCATTGTTTTTCTCAAAAGAAGCTGCATTATAAAAAAACATCATTTCTAAAGGTAAAACTCTCCTTTCTGTTTTTATTTGTTTTTGGCTCTTTATGGGCGCAACCCCCTCACACCTTTACGGCTGATGGCTCATTGGTAGTTCCGGCTGGAATTACTTCTATGGACGTACAAGCTTGGGGTGGTGGTGGAGCTGGAGGAGGAGCCAGTGGAGCCGGATTATTAGCTGGAAGAAGCGGCGCTGGTGGTGGTGGTGGTGCTTTTGCACACGGTGCTATCACAGTTGTGGCAGGAAATACCTTGGCTGTTAAAGTGGCAGGAGTAACGACTGGTACAACAGCTACCGGTGGTAATGGTGGAAGTTCTACGATAACTGGTTTTGAAACGATTCTCTTAGCGGTTGGTGGACATGGAGGTGTTGCAAATACGGCAGGAGGAGCACCAGCCGGAGGTGCCGGAGGGTTAAATACCGCTTCATTTGGTTCAATAGCAAAAACCTCTGGTGTCACAGGGGGAAATGGTGCTTCTGCTCTATTAAGTCTAGGACTCTCTTCGGGAGCCGGAGGAAAGGGAGGTGATACCGGAGGAGGTGCCGGAGGAGCTGCTCTCAGCAGTCTTTTATTGGGTAATGGCCCCGGAAATTTTGGAACTCCTCCTGGTGGAGGGGGGAGTGGAGCAATGAACTCAGCGTCGGGCGGCGCTCAGAGTGGCGGTAATGGCGCACGTGGTCAGGTTATCGTTACTTATACTTGTCCAACTTATAGTATTACAGGAATTTCAGGAGCAGGTGTTTGTAATTCGGTTGGGAGTACTTCCGTAATAACGGTAACTTCCAGCGCAGCTTCTTTACCTATTGGAGTTTATACAGTAACATATAATCGAACTAATCCCACCGGGACTGCACTTACTGCAGCTATGACGGTTACCTCTGCAGGAACGGGGACTTTTACAGCAGTTGGTTTGACTACTATAGGAACAAGTACAATTACTGTTACCAATCTTACATCGGGAGTGTGTTCTTCAAATATTGCGGCAAACAATACAACAAATGTAATTGTTTCTGCAACAACTGTTGGAGGAACTATAAGTGGCGCAAAAACAATTTGTGCAGGAGCTACAAGTGGTTTGTTAACTTTGAGTGGATATACTGGAACCATTTTAAAATGGCAATCATCAGGTCCATTTGGAACGTGGGATGATATTGTTAACACAGCTGCAACTTATACGTCAGGACCACTTACTGAAACGATAGATTTTAGAGCTGTAATTCAAAACGGTTCTTGTGCTGCTGTAAATTCTGCTACCGTTACTATAACGGTCAGTCCCTTACCACAGGGAAGTTTAACAGCCAATGGTCCGTTTTGTGCAACGGGAGCTGGACAATTAACTTTTACGGCAACCGCAGGAACAGGTCCTTATACAGTAGTCTATCAGGAAAATGGTGGTGCGAATCGTACGCAGACTAATGTGACCAGTGGTACCGCTTTTGCGACTTTTACAACTCCTGTTACGACCTCTACGACTTATACGTTAGTTTCTGTAACAGGGGCTGATACTTGTGCGCGAAGTTTGGCATTTACAGGGGGCTCGGCAACAATAACAGTTAATCCTTTACCCCAGGGTAGTTTAACAGCCAATGGTCCGTTTTGTGTTACAGGTTCAGGGCAACTAACATTTACGGCAACAGCAGGTACTGGTCCGTATACTGTAGTGTATCAGGAAAACGGAGGCGCGAATCGTACGCAGACTAATGTGACCAGTGGTACCGCTTTTGCGACCTTTACAACTCCGGTTACGACTTCTACGACTTATACCTTGGTTTCCGTGACAGGAGCAAATAGTTGTGTTCGAAGCTCCGGATTTACGGGAGGCTCGGCAACAATTACGGTTAATCCATTACCTCAGGGTAGTTTAACAGCTAATGGTCC
>NZ_LEKS01000034.1:0-16586 GCF_001027725.1 Flavobacterium sp. ABG | reverse complement strand
AAGTAGCCATAAACAGTAACGGTGATTTCGGAACGCCTGAAAACTTAGGAAGGAGTATCAATACCGAGGGCAAGGAAACTTTCCCGTATGTGACCAATGAAGATGAAATCTATTTTGCCTCTGACGGGCATCCCGGACTTGGTGGTCTGGATGTTTTTGTGGGTGAAATTGCAAAAGACGGAACCATCCGTAACATTCAAAACCTCGGAAATGATGTTAATTCTCCAAAAGATGACTTTGCTTACGTAATTGACCCTGTTTCGAGAAAAGGGTATTTTAGCTCCAATAAAGACGGTGGACAGGGTTCTGATGATATATATAAATTTTTGGAAACCAAAAGGCTAAGATGCATCCAAGAACTAAGCGGACTCATTACTGATGCTGAAACAGGAGCCATTTTACCCGGAGCAAAAGTAACTTTGTTTAACAATCAAATGGAAGCAGAAGGTACAACAATTGCAGATGCTAAGGGATCTTATAGTTTTCCTGTCGAATGTGGTAAAACTTATAATGTAAGAGCCGAAAAAACCGACTACACCACTAGAGAAGTAAGCATTACTATCGAAAAAACAACCGGAAAAACGACCTTATCTATTGCTCTTGAAAAGTCTACCTGTAAAGTAACAGTCGGAGATGATTTAGGAAAATGTTTTGGTATAAAAATGATCTATTTCGACTTGGACAAATATAACATCCGTCCCGAAGCTGCTTTGGATTTAGAAAAAATATTGGCCACATTAAATGACTACCCAACAATGAAAATTGATATTCGTTCTCATACCGATAGTCGAGCCTCTTTTAAATACAATGAGGTCTTGTCAAACAACAGAGCTAAATCTACTATCAGCTGGTTAATTAAAAACGGTATTGCACCAAACCGACTAACCGGAAGAGGATATGGAGAAACAGAACTCGTAAACAAATGTGCTGATGACGTTCCTTGTACAGAAGAAGAACACCAACAAAACAGACGAAGTGAGTTTATTATTACGGCATTGTAATTTCTGAATTTTTGGTTGTGCTTTCTATGTAATTTATATAGTCTGTTGCTCAAAAAAATAAGTTCTTTATTTACATTATTCTGATTCTATAAATTAAATCAAACAATTAAAAAAGAAACAAAAAGAACAGTTGCTGCGGTAAATTATAGTTAATCGAAATACACTTTCGAAAAGCTAGTCATTAAAATTTTTAAGACGTAGAATTTACACTACGCCCAGAAAAAAGCACCTAAACAACAATTTAACAGAACAACAAATCAATTAAACCATTCTATTTTTTTATATCAACTTGCAGAATAATTTCGATCAAAAGCGCTCCCTGCCTCTACTTTAAAGCTCGCTATACTATTGATGGTAATTTTTAATTAATTACTTAAATATTTAACAAGATGAAAAAATTAATTTTCTTAGTAATTGTGATTTTTTCCACATTTGGTTGTAGTAATGAGCCTGTATTAGTAAACCCAGATGCAACAGTGCCTGCATCTAGTGCCAAACCTTCATCCTCTTCCACAAGTCAATGGGGAGATTACAATATTTCTGTTACAGTTAGTGCAGATGGAACAATTTGGACGTATGTGATCACACGTCTTAAAGCAAATGCAAAAAATTTAAGTCATTTTATAATCGATTTAAACAATTGTAGAGATCAGAGTGCAACTTTTGCTGATATTATTTGGGGAACTGTAAATGGCAGTCCAGCCAATCTGGTGCCTACTGAAGGTTCCGGTACTACTTGTAACCCTCAAGCTATTACAAATAATTTTGTTAAGTTCAATGATCTTCAGGCCGCTACATCATGGACTTTAGTACTAAAATTTGATCGAGGATACAGCATATCAGAAACTGCTATCGCATGGATCAAAGCCGGTACTTCATGCAATCAGGGAACTATTCCTGGACCAGGTTGTCCTATTGAATCCTATTGTTCTTTTTCACAAGGATTTTTCTTCGCAAATGGTTCTGAAAACAATGGAGCAAGCCAATTTTGGTTAAACGGACTTACTATTGGTGGTGTAACTTACACACAAGCTCAAGGAAATAATGCTTGGTCTATTGATCGAGGTCAAGGCGGAGATCAAACTATGAATGGATTCTTCCAACTTGGTGCAGTGCGCTTAAGCGGTGTTGAAAGTCAAGTAGCTGCTGATGCTATTATCATAGATACTTATTTTAATGGACTAAATATTTTCTCTACCGTCATAACTACAACTGGTAATAATCCATACAGTTATTTCAACTTACCAGCCACTTCTAATGGTATTACTAAAAGTCAAGTAATTGCCGCCGGAGGTAGAATTGGAGATTTTATTGATGCAAACCATTGTCCATAAAAGATTAAAATTAATCAGAAATAATTTTTCTAAGCCTTTTCTTAATTACGAGAAAAGGCTTTTTAATTAATTTACGTTTCACTCTTAATCGATTGGCTCTGTTGTCATCAATACAAACATAGAAGACAAGTGAAAATTAGATCGATAATAACCATTTTGGCCTTATTTTTGCTTTTTATAAATTTTAACACTAAAAAATAAAATTATGAAAACTCTAAAATATCTTATGATCGGAATTTTGTTCCTTTCTTTTAGCAACTCACATGCGCAAGTATCCGTAAATGTAAACATTGGAACTCCTCCCGCATGGGGACCGGTTGGTTACGATAATGCTCGTTATTACTACCTGCCCGATCTTGAAGCATATTATGATGTAAGCTCCTCAAATTATGTATACATCAGTAACGGAAGATGGATCAGAAACAGATCATTACCTTCTGTTTATAGAAATTATGATTTATATAATGAATACAAAGTAGTATTGACTGACTATAGAGGAAATAGTCCTTATGATAATTTCAAAAACCATAAATCAAAATATGGGAAAGGATATAAAGGAAAACCTCAAAAAACAATCGGACAAAAACCGGGGAAAGGAAACAACAAAGACAAACATGATAATGGTAATCACGGAAATGGTCATGGAAATGGTCATGGAAATGGGAAACATTAAATAAAAAAGAAGCTCAAAACGAGCTTCTTTTTTTGCTTTACAATAAAAACTGATACCTTTTACTTTTTTCTTTAAAAACTATATCGTAATATTGCAATATAAATATATACCGATGGGAATTACAAAAACAGATTTTTTTACAGCCAGCCAGAATGAACTGGCAGTATTAGCTAAAGCATTAGGTCATCCTGCACGTATTGCTATAATAGAATATTTATTAAAGGTAGATACCTGCATCTGCGGGGATATTGTAAATGAACTTCCTCTCTCTCAGCCAACAGTTTCGCAGCATCTAAAAGAACTAAAAACTGCCGGTTTAATTAAAGGAAGCATAGAAGGAAACTCTATCTGCTACTGTATCAATGAACCCGGCCTTGAAAAGATAAAAGGCTTCTTTGAACATATATCAGATCATCTTGCTAAAAAAAGAAATGAATGCTGCTAATTTAATAGATATGGAAATCAGAAAACTTTTAGCTGAAGACTGGCCGCAGGTCAAATTAATTTACGAAAAAGGAATACAGGCTGGCAATGCTACTTTTCAAACCAGCGCTCCGTCGTGGGAAGAATGGGATCAGTCACATCTTTCGTCCTGCAGAATTGTAATCGAAAGTAACAAGAGACTAACAGGCTGGGCTGCTCTAACTCCTGTTTCTTCTCGCTGCGTTTATGCCGGAGTTGCAGAAGTAAGTGTATATGTTGATCCTGCTCATTCCGGAAAAGGAATAGGTTTTATGCTTTTAAATGAACTTGTAAAGAAAAGTGAAACAGAAGGGATCTGGACACTACAGGCTGGAATCTTTCCTGAGAATATAGCAAGTCTTCGTATACATGAAAAAGTAGGGTTCAGAATACTTGGAATAAGAGAAAAAATTGGAAAACAAAATGGAATTTGGAGAGATACCGTTCTTCTAGAAAGAAGAAGCAGTCTTGTCATTTAACTCTTATTAAAAGAAGAAATAGTTTAACTAAATATATAAAATTATGAAACTTTCAGAAATTAAAGAAATATTAAAAACAGCACATGCCGTAAATTTTGAACTGCCAAATGGGAAACTTGTTCCGGAATACTTTCACGTAACCGAAATTGGTTTAATTACTAAAAACTTCATAGACTGCGGAGGAACCGCAAGAGAAGAAACTGTAGTAAATTTCCAACTTTGGGATGCTAATGATTATGAGCACAGACTCAAACCTCAAAAACTAATTCATATAATTGAACTATCTCAGAAAGTTCTTGGTATTGAAGATCATGAAATTGAAGTAGAATACCAAGACACTACTATCGGTAAATATGATTTAGATTTTAATGGTTCAAATTTCGTTTTACTAAATAAGCAGACAGCCTGCCTTGCTCAGGAACAGTGCGGAATTCCGTCGGATAAGCCCAAAGTAAAATTATCGCAATTAAATTCTGACAACACCAATTCTTGTACACCAGGTGGAGGATGCTGCTAACTATTAAACATTTTTAAACCATTACAGCCAATAAAACTATGTTATATTCCGAGATTAAAAAAACAATTAATTTGTTTGATTTTGAGCAGATTTCAGAAGATCGAAAAAGTGCTGTACAACCATTGATTGATTATATTCAAAATAAAACAGATAATAAACTGGAAATCAGATTAAATTTAATCTGCACCCATAATTCCAGAAGGAGTCATTTATCGCAGGTCTGGGCACAGACCGCTGCTGCCTATTATAAAATAAAGAGTGTTACATGCTATTCAGGTGGAACGGAAACTACAGCTCTATTTCCTATGGTAGCAGAAACTTTGCAGATTTCAGGATTTAAGATTAAAACAATATCTGAAGGAACAAACCCGGTATATTCTATAAAGTACTCAGCGAATGAATTTCCTGTGATTGGTTTTTCTAAAGCTTATGATGATGAATTCAACCCGGAAAGCGAATTTGCAGCAATAATGACCTGTTCACAGGCTGACGCAGGATGTCCTTTTATAGCTGGTGCAGAAAAACGAATTCCATTAACTTTTGAAGACCCCAAAATTTCTGACGGTACACCAGAGCAAAAAGAAATATATCTTAAGCGAAGTCTTCAAATTGGAACCGAAATGTTTTATATATTCTCAAAAATCAAATATCAAAATGTTAGCAGATAACTTTACGCCAACCTTAAGAGGTAAAAAATTAAGTTTCCTTGATCGATATTTAACACTTTGGATTTTCATTGCTATGGCTGTCGGCGTATCAATAGGATATTTCATTCCTTCCAGCGGTAATTTTATCAATTCTTTTTCAAGCGGAACAACAAATATTCCTCTCGCCATTGGACTTATTCTTATGATGTATCCGCCGTTAGCTAAAGTAAAATATGAACAGATGGGACAGGTTTTCAAAAATACTAAAGTTCTAGCTACTTCCTTATTCCTAAACTGGATTGTGGGTCCTATCTTGATGTTTTTATTAGCTCTGCTGTTTTTAAACGGATATCCTCAATACATGATCGGAGTTATTCTTATCGGTCTGGCACGCTGTATTGCTATGGTTGTTGTATGGAATGATCTGGCAGATGGAAATAGACAATATGCTGCTGGTCTGATAGCACTTAACAGTATTTTTCAAGTTTTGCTTTACAGCGTATATGCTTATATCTTTATTACCATTCTCCCTCCTTATTTTGGGTACAACGGTTTTGAAGTAAATATCAGTATTGCACAGATCGCCGAGAGTGTCGGCATATATTTAGGTATTCCTTTTGCACTCGGAATCGTAAGTCGTTATACTCTTATAGCACTAAAAGGTTCTGATTGGTTTGAAACTAAATATGTATCTTTTATTTCACCAATTACTCTGATATCTTTACTTTTTACAATTATAGTGATGTTCAGTCTAAAAGGAAAACTTATTGTCCATATTCCAATGGATGTTGTACGTATTGCAATGCCCTTGATAATTTACTTTATAATCATGTTTATAGTCAGCTTTCTTATTGGAAAATACTTCGGAGCTGATTATTCAAAAACTGCTGCAATAGCTTTTACGGCAACAGGAAATAATTTTGAACTGGCCATTGCCGTAGCAATTGGAGTTTTTGGAATAAACAGCGGTCAGGCATTTGCTGGAGTTATAGGACCACTAGTAGAAGTACCTGCTCTTATTGCATTAGTAAACCTGGCTTTTTGGTTCAAAAAGAAGTACTACTCAAAACCAATTACAAATTAAGAAAGGTTTATCAAATACTATAAAACCAATCATAAAGTTACACTAATATTAGACAACTAAGAAATCCTTATTTGCAAAAAAATATTTGGAGGTTTTACACTTGAAACAATAAGAATTACAACATTCATTTAAAGCAAGTTAAAGGTTCAATATTTACTAAAATATCGAAAATTATGGTGACAGAATCGCAGCGCAGTAGTTTTCGAACCCGTTAAAAATATTAAAATTGCAGTATATAAGGAGGTTATGAATCTATCGTTCGAATCCTGCTCTCTCCACCAAAAAAGTCCTAATTTTCATTAGGACTTTTTTTTATTTCAAAGAGACTCAAAAATTGTGAGAATATCTGAAAATTTAAGGATTTGAATATCCCTAAAACTATTTTACATTTTCATTTATTTTTTCAAAAATGTATTTTGGAGATTCAAAATCAATTGGTATTTCGGTATCAAAATAACGAAAACCCAACCATTTGGTTAAAACACCGGAACCATAAATTAACTTTTTATTCCTCATCAATAATGTAATTGGTAGAGATTCTCCCTGACCACCATAAGAAATATAATAATAATTACCGATTAATGTATCTCCAACTATTTTACCCCTTACATATCCTGAATCCATAATTGCCTTACTTCCATACATTATTTTAAATTCACCCTTAAAAAAAATTTTACTTTTTGAAATTGTTAAATCAGCTGTATCACGTCCATTAATTGCCCTATAATAATGGTATTTCTCTCTAAATTTATTCTTTCTATTACAGCTAATGAAAAACACTAATGAAAATAGTATAAATAGCATAATAGTACTGTTTTTTAGTAACCTCTTTATTTTTTGCATATTGATTTCATTAATTTTTTACAAACTATTATTTTTCAATAAATTTATTTTAAGGTCTATATATTGTAATTGAAGATCATTTTTTAAAACTTCATATTTTGCTACGAGAAATTGATTTTTTACTGTAGAATATAAAACAGCTTCTATTTTTCCATTAGTGAATTTTGCCAGAGTGGTACCAAAAGAAGCTTCTGCAAACATTTGTTTTTCATTCAATTTTTGCTTGAGTTTTAAATAGTTTGTTTTCTTTTGTTCCTCTAAATCAAGCTCCTTATCCAGTTCTTGTTTCGCTCTTTCCATTGCAAGTTTTGCCTTTTCACTTTCTATCTTAGCCGCGCTTATTCTTTTATTACTTCTAAATCCATTAAAAATTGGAATAGCTAACTGCATGCCTACTTCCTGATTTTTATTATCTGATAATTGAACAAAAAAATCATTTGAAGTAGTTTGATTAATATTTTTATAAAAAAAAGTAGAATACCCGTAATAAGCCGATAACACAGGTAATTTACTTGCCTTTTCTAAATTTATTGACTTCATACTATTTTGATAGTTTAGCAGCGAAAATTTTATTTTAGGATTATACTTTTCTTCGGAAATATTAAGCGAATTTTCTTCTCTGGATGTTTCTAAACTAATTTTGACAACATCAAAATCAAAGACGTTCATTAATTGAAACAACTCCTTTTTTTTAATTAGATATAATTGCTCTGTTTGTAAATTCCGATTTTCATCTTCTGAATAACTCAACTGCATGTCATACAAATCACTTTGCGGCTTATTGCCAATAGCAACTTCCTTTGTAACTCTATTTAAGTTAAATAAAGATTGGACAAGTTCTTCATTCTGAATTTTTAATAACTCTTGCGTATAAAGAGCTTGATAGTAACTTTCTAAAAGTTGTAGCTTATATTCATTTTCTAAAACTTCTTTTTCGACACGAGCCAATTCAATATTTATCTTGTCTTTTTTAGCATTAGTAAAGTGGCTAAAATCAATTAAATTTGATCTTGCATTCAGGTAAAAATTATCTTGTTGGATATTAGAACTTACCCTACCATTCGTAGAAGGATCTATCGTTGATCCAAAATTATATACTTCCTCTCCATGTAAAGTAATACCGGGTAACATCCGATTTAATACTGAGTTCTGTAATTTTTCTACTCTTTTAACCTCAAGCTGCCTAATTTTGATATCTATGTTATTTTGCAAAGCTACTTCCATACATTTTGTAAGCGTCCAAGAAATATCTTGGCCACTTACAAAAGCAGAAAATGTTAAAAAGAGAATGGTAAGAGCGATCTTTTTATTCATATTTTAAATATTTCAAAACATCACTTTTTGTTGCCTGATAGGCCCTTGACAATACAATAATCAGCGTAAGGATTAACAACACAATAAATCCTAATAAAAATGGAAATAAAGTGATATCCACTCTGAATGCGAAATTTTCAAGCCATTTGTTTAAAAAGTAATAAACAGGAAACAATGCGGTTAGAAATCCAATAATGCAAAACACAACATATTGTTTTGATAATTCTTTCAATAATTCATTGGTTTCGGCACCTAATGTTTTTCTGATGGCAATCTCTTTCATTCGTCTTTCTATAGAGTAAGAAGCCAAAGCAAAAAGTCCAAAAAGAGCAACAAGAATGACCACTACGTTTAACAATGAAAAAAGATCTTTTTGTTTTACATAGGCCTCGTAGGTTCTTGCATATTGTTTATCTACAAAATCATACTTAAATGGATATTCTCTATCGACATGAGTTCCCCAGAATTTTTCAATTGCAGCAATTGTATTCCCCATATCATCTGCTTTTATTTTGATATAAACCTGGTTAATATTAGCAGCCATATCCAAACTTTTGACATGGAAAAAAGTCATCGGAGGTACTTTAGATTCAGGGCTCAACAAATTAAAGTCCTTCACAATTCCCACAACTTTCAACTTCCGACCCCTTATTACAACTTCCTGTCCTATGGGATCTTTCATATTCATTAATTTAACTCCAGATTCATTCAACAGAACAGAATTAATAGTATCTGAAGCTAATTTTTCATTGAGTCCTCTTCCTTTGACCATTTTAATTTTCATCATTTCAAGCATCCCAAAATCCATCCCGATATATTTTTCTCTAAAAAGTACATCCTGATACAAAATTGGATCTAAAGAATTATCACTTCCATCAAAAGAAAACAAACCTGTAGAAATGCTTTCTACACCTTTAATTTTATATAACTCTTGTTTTATAGTCGAATATTTATTGTAAATATTTTGCCCAACCTTTTCGACCTGATATGCTGCATCGGGAAAATTTAATGATACCGCTATTACCTGATCCCCTTTAAAGCCTAAATCCTTGTTGTTTAAATACTTTACTTGTTCATAGACAATATTTGATCCAATAATGAAAAATGCGGCAACAGCGAACTGGAAAATTAACATCCCGTTTCTTAACCAAACTCCATTTTTACTCCTGCCAAAATTCCCCTTCAGAACCTTAAGCGTTTCAAAATTAGAAACATAAATCGCTGGAAAAAGTCCTGCAAATAAAACTGTTATGATAAATATTACAACTAATTGCAAATAGAATTGCTCTCCAATAAACCTGAGATCTTTGCCTAAAAAATTATTATAATACGGTAGCGTTAATTCAACAACTACTGAAGCCAACAGGATTGAAAATAAAGTAATGCATATGGTTTCACAAATAAACTGTACTCTAATATTACTTTTTGACGCACCCAGGATTTTACGCACACCAACTTCTTTAGCACGTTTAACTGCATTGGCAGTAGCCATATTAACATAATTAAAAATAGACAGTACAAGAATTAAAACGGATAAGCCTACCATAATTAGCAAGAACTGATAATTTCCTCTACCCTCTGGATATCCATCAGTAATAGAATGTAATCTTGCTCCTGAAAGTGGTTCCATTACGACTGTAAAACGACCCGCTTTTTTAGTAATCTCTTCAAGTGTAAAGCCCGCTTCTTTAGCAGTTCTAACAAGAATTTCATCAAAATAAGCCTTTTCCAGCATTTTTCTGGTATCATCAACTTTCGAAGGGTCCTTTATTTTTAAAAGAATTTTTAAAACAAAAAGACCTGAATTTTTATCTAAAGACATCAAATCTTTCATTCTGCTCATTACAATTTCCGGAGCCAATGACGAATTCCCGGGTATATGGTATACAGCTCGCACAGACACCATTGAATTAGAGAGAGAAAACTGCTTTCCAATCGGATCCTCATTACCAAAGAGTTTTTTGGAAAGTTCGTCCGATATTGCAACGCTTGTATCATCTTTTAATGCAGAAATCGTATTTCCCTGAATAATTGTAAACGGGAAAAGAGAAAAGAAATCTTTTTCAGTATTGATAATTTTATCTACTGATTCCTTTTTTCCTTTATAAATAATTTTGTCCTTTTGATACCAGCGATCAGCAAAAACAATTTTTTCAACATTTGAATCTTTTTCTAAATGACTTTTTAATCGCAAGGAATTATCTCCAACAAAAGGCATGTCTCCCAATTTAACTAGCACCTGATAAACATTATCCTTTTCAGAATTCCAGTCGTTGTAATTCTGTTCATCATTCCAGTACAGTAAAGCAAAAATTACACCTGCAATTCCAATTGACAAACCCAAAACATTTAGAGCAGAAAATAATTTATCTTTTTTGATGTGGAAAAAAAATATTTTAGTCCAATTTTTAATCATGTCTTTTAATTTTTAGATTCTTTTACCAATACATCAAAATTTCTACTATTATTTTTCTCCAATACTATTTCACCATCTTTCATCAAAATGGTTCTCTGAGAAAAAGACGCATCATGTTCAGAATGTGTTACCATTATAATTGTTGCACCATTAGCATGTAAATCCATTAATAATTCTATAACTTCATTCCCACTTTTACTATCCAAATTTCCCGTTGGCTCATCAGCTAAAATAAGTAATGGATCATTGATTAGTGCTCTTGCTACGGCAACACGCTGTTGTTGTCCCCCTGAAAGCTGCTGTGGAAAATGTTTTAATCGGTGAGAAATTCCTAATTTATTAGCTATCACTTCTATCTTTCTTTTTCGTGCTACCGCCGAAACCTTATTATAAACTAGTGGTAGTTCTATATTATCGTAGACAGAAAGTTCGTCAATCAAATTAAAATTTTGGAATATGAATCCAATATTTTCTTTTCTTGCTTTGGATCTGTCTTTTTCTTTTAATCCAACCATTTCTTTATTCACCAACTGATAACTTCCACTATCGGCACTGTCTAACAATCCTAAAATATTCAATAAGGTTGATTTTCCACTTCCTGATGGTCCCATAATGGAAACAAAATCTCCTTGATTTACTTTTAGAGTAATATTACTTAATGCCTTTGTTTCGACTTCCTCAGTTCTAAAAACTTTTGAAAGATTCTTAATTTCAATCATCGTTATTTTTTTTAAATTTTTATCTATTCTTGTAGGTCTAATACTTCTACTTGTTTATAATCTTTATAGGAAGAAGTAATCACTTTTTCGCCTGTTTTCAATCCACCTATGATTTCATAGTACAAAGGGTTTTCTCTACCTAGTTTGATCTCTCTTCGTTCAGCTTTGTTTCCATTGACTACAAAAATCCATTTTCCATTAGTTTCTCCATAGAAACTTCCCTTAGCCAATAGGTTGGTCTTTGTCTTTTCAGAAAGATTTAATTTAACTCCGAAACTTAAACCTTGCTTTAAATCTAGTTTATTTGCGGACACAAAATCTAATTCTACTTGAAACCTTCCGCTCTTTACTTCAGGAATTACTCTTGTTATTTGAACGTCAACGGTCTTATCATTAAAATCCACAGTTCCTTTTTGACCTATTGCTATTCTATCCAGATAGAATTCATCAACGTCTGCCGAAAGTTTATACCCCTTCCTGTCATCGATAGTCCCGATACTTGTATTCTGGGTATAAGTCTTACCCAAAATTGGCTCAAAAGAAGATAATCTTCCGGAAAGAGGAGCTGTAATTAAAAAATTCTTTTTGTTATTTCGTAACACCTCTAAACTTTTATTCATAACCGCAATGGACTGATTAAGCTGCACTATTTGGATTTGATTTGCCTGCTTCTCCTTCTTTACACTTTGTTTAATAATATTCATCCGCTCTTGCTGAAAACGAAAATTTTCTTTAGTCTTCACCCACTCACTTTTTGCCAGTATTTGTTCTTCAAAGAGCTTTTTATTCAAGTCATATAAATCTTCCGCATCTTGATAATCATGTCCAATTGAAATCAAATCTTTTGCTAAACTCAATTCTTGATTTCTTAAATCAAGCTTAGCTTTATTCAAATTATTAATTTGTTCAATAATTGCAGTTTCTTGTTGCATATAGGCCAACTCAGCATTTGGATTATATAATCTTACCAATGACTGTCCTTTTGTTACACGATCGCCATTTTCAACAAAAATTTCCTGAACTGCACCTCCTTCAATAATATTAATAAGCATTGAATTTAAAGGAACCGCTTTAGCTTGAAAAGACATGAAATCTTCGAAAGAATTCCTTTCAATTGTTTTAATAGTTATTTCACTCTTTTTTATAGTGAGGGTTCTTTTTTTAGTGGCTGAAATAAAAATGAAATACCCCAAAAACAACATAATTATGAAAGAGATTATTAGATATTTATTTTTGCTACTTTTACGTACTACTTTACTGTCCATTGCAATTATTTACTAACCCTTAAAGAGAATATTGTGCCATAAATCCAAATTTCGTAATAGCCTTATTTTTAAGTTATTATTTTTAAAGAAATCTGAAAAGTGTTCGTTTTTGAACACGGTGTGTACGAAAATGAACAATCATGAACAAGACTAACGCTTCCATATTAGTTATAGATGATCAAGAAGATATTCTTTTTGCTTCAAAATTGCTATTGAAAAAATATTTTGAATCTATTTACACCATTAATAATCCGGCAAATATGATTGACATATTAAAGGAAAATAGCATTAATGTGGTCTTGCTGGATATGAATTATAGAATAGGATTTGAAGACGGAAAAGAGGGATTACGTTTATTAAAAGAAATAAAAACAATTTCACCAACTACTGTTGTTATTTTAATGACCTCTTTTGGCAAAATAGAAACAGCTGTCAAAGGTTTAAAATCTGGTGCTTTTGACTATATTTTAAAGCCATGGACGAACGAAGAATTGTTAGATATTGTGAAACAAGCTGTTCATAAGAGTCGGAAGGGAATTAAAAAAACAAATAGTAAAAAAAATACAACTGATTATTTCTTAAGTAATTCAGAGGTTATGAAAAAAGCCTATTCATTAGCTGATAAAGTAGCTAAAACGGATGCTAATGTTTTAATCCTTGGAGAAAATGGAACGGGTAAATATGTTTTATCGCATTATATTCATTGTCAATCTGAAAGAGGAAACAATCCTTTTATTCATGTAGATCTGGGTTCATTAAATTCTAATATTTTTGAAAGCGAATTGTTTGGTTACGCCAAAGGTGCTTTTACAGACGCCAAAAGTGATACTGCCGGACGTTTTGAAATGGCCCAAACCGGGACTATTTTTTTGGATGAAATCGGAAATGTACCCCTGCATCTGCAAGCTAAACTTTTACAGGTAATTCAGACCAAAACAGTAACAAGATTAGGTGAATCAACTGCGAGACCTCTAAATGTACGCATTATTACTGCCACTAATTTAGAGTTGCAACAAGAGGTTGAGGAAAAGAATTTTCGTGAAGATTTGTACTATCGTATTAATACAATGGAAATTACTTTGCCTCCATTAAGAGAAAGAGAGGAAGATAAAATCCCATTAGCGCATTACCTTTTAAATAAAATGCTTACTAAATACAACAAGGATGCTCTAACCTTTGATGAAAAAGCCTTGGATCAAATAAAAATTCATGCTTGGAAGGGAAACATAAGAGAAATGGAAAACCGAATAGAACGTGCCGTAATTATCTGTGAAAACAATCTTATTAATTCCTCCGATTTAGATTTGGAAAAAATAACAAAAATAGAAAATACGGATATTCAACTTTCGGCAGTTGAAAAAACTGCTATTGAAAAAATATTAGCAAAAAACAATAATAACATCCTAAAAACAGCAGAGGAATTAGGTTTGTCCAGAGCAGCACTATACAGACGTTTTGAGAAATATAATATTAGTACTAAATAACATGTTCAAATCTTTTAAAACGTTTCAAGTCGTAATTTTTAAAATACTTTTAATTCTTTGTTGCACCGAAATTTCCCTATTTCTACTTAAAAAAAACTTGTTGCTTTCGTTTGTATTTTTTCTACTTATAATTTTATTTCTAATTATTGAAATTTGTTATTATATAAAAAATGCATTTTTACTTTACGACAAAACAATTATTTCAATTTTAAATAATGATTTCTCATCCGATTTTTCAAAACATAAATCTTATAAAAATTACGCGAACTTATTTCAATTATATGAAACTTTAAAAAATAAAGAGAGTTTAGAAATATCAAAAGATATTATTTATCGTTCCATTTTAAACAACATAGATACAGGGATAATTATTCTAAAAAAAGAGGGAGAAGATTGGGATGTCTTTTTGATGAATAATTATTTCTCAAAGCATTTTGATATACCGAAAATAACAAAGTGGAAATATCTTAAAAAATTTCTGCCCTCTCTGTACCAAATTATTGAAAAAAATGATTTTAAGGAAGTAAAAATACCACTGGAAATAAGCTTTAAGCACCAAGATGCACAGCTTTATGTAATGCAAACTTCCAGAAGCGAAATTTATGATCAGGATTATTTTATTATTTTACTGAACTCCATTCAAAATTTAATAGAAAAAAAAGAAAAACAAGCCTGGGTAAATCTTATGAATGTGATTTCTCATGAACTTTTGAATTCCATAACACCCATAAGATCTATTTCTAAAAATCTGCAAGAATTAGTACAGCAGGAAGTCATTTCAACAGAAGATCTGGAAGATGTCAAAAATAGCGTGTCTACTATATTAAGACGAAGCGATCATTTACAACAGTTTGTCGAAAGTTATCGCAAATTAGCCATGCTCCCTGCGCCCAAAAAACAAAGCACTGAATTATCAAAGTGGATTGAAAATGGTCTGAAAATTATGGCTGTCCTGTTTGAAAAAGAAAATATTGAAGTCATAAATACCATTTCTTTCGACCGTCTCATATCCATTGATAATCAACAAATGGAACAGGTGCTCATTAATCTTTTGACAAATTGCATTCACGCTTTGGCTGGAATGGAAAAAAAACAAATTATTATTTCCGCCGAAATCAAAGAGAGGAGAACTTTTATTATGATTAGCGACTCAGGAAGGGGTATTGAAAAAGAAATACAAAAGAAAATATTTTTACCCTTTTTTACTACTCGCAAAGAAGGAGCAGGAATCGGATTGACATTATCAAAAAGTATTATTGAATCGCATGGTGGTTATCTTACTTACCGTATTATAAATAAGAAAACAACTTTTTCGATTTGTCTTTTAGATGAATAGTACTTTCAATACTATTATATTTTTCTAAAAAAAATAAACACTTAATTAGCAAGTATCTCAGTCTTTAATTCTTGATACCTAATGTTTGCACTTGTATCATAAGCTCCGGCATCAGTAATACTTTTTATATTCCAATACTCTTGATCTTGTAAATCATTACTACTATTAAGATAACAGCAATAGTTTCAATTCTAACAATCATTCTTTGCATTCTTACCCCTCAAATTTCGCTTTATTTTGATATAGCGTACCAACTATCAACACCTGAGTATTTAAGTGTTATTAAGCTACTAGAGGTATTAATAATGTTACTGATATTATTCTGGTCATTGTTTATTCTGTACTATTACATTCCGTTTACTAAATTGCCCTCTAACCTCTTTTAAACACCAAGTTCGCAAAGATTTCATAAACAATACAAAGAAAAATTTTGGACAAAACTGCCCAATTTATATCTGTAAATTTGATCATTACAGCAGTTATAATGGCGTTTCTTATATGTGCTGCTTAACCGCAAAGCACGCAAGGATTTACGCAAGGATCGCCAAGTAAGTTTAAAATGAACTTACATCACTTATATGGTTTAAAAAAGCCAACAACCAAAAGTTATATAAAACAAAAAACCCTATCCGATTTGGATAGGGTTTTTCAAAAGAATCAAATTCAAAAGTTGTAAAATTCTCATCTGTACTCTTTTTTTAACCGCAAAGATCGCAAGGGGTTTACGTAAAGGACGCAAAGTAAGGCTTAACTGAACTTACCTCACTTATATGGTTTAAAAAAGAAAACAACCAAAAAGTTATATAAAACAAAAAACCCTATCCGATTTGGATAGGGTTTTAAAAAGAAAGGCGACGACATACTCTCCCACATAACTGCAGTACCATCTGCGCAGGCGGGCTTAACTACTCTGTTCGGGATGGGAAGAGGTGAGCCCCGCCGCAATAACCACCTTAAGGTCGTTGTTACTTGAGGTAACGTACAATTAATTAAAAATTTAATATTAATAATT
>NZ_LEKS01000033.1:0-23731 GCF_001027725.1 Flavobacterium sp. ABG | reverse complement strand
CCTTGATGTTTTGAACACGATGTAAAAGCTAAGAATGCAATGAAGAGTAGTAATGAATTTTTCATGATTTAGATTATTTCTATTAAAATGAACGGAAAAACATTTGAAGACAGCTATTCTAAAGCGTATCTGTTTGGTATATTTAATTTTAGCAGAACAATATACGAATTCAGTTTTTAATTTTAAAGTTTTTGTTCGAAGGCATTCTGGTACTGAAATAAAGCTTCGGTAAAATCTAGGGATTTCTTGTTTTTAGCAATACTTATAGGGGGAAATTCCAATTTTTTAAATTCCAAATTCCAACTTTTAACAGCTCTTTTTCTATTCAGAAGTAGAAACTATCAAAATAGAAAAACCAATAAAATCCAAATTCCAACTAACGGATAACATAATTAAACAATTTACAAATCAGAAGATTATTTGTCCGACGTCTCTGACATAGATTTGAGTCTTATTCCCACTACTAAAATAAAAGTATCCAAATAAATAAGTCTTATAAGTGATTTTAATCGAAATCTCCTTTATTTTTGCCAAATGTTAGAAATTCTTTACCAAGACGAATATATTATAGCAATCAATAAACCAAGTGGATTGTTGGTTCACAAATCATTTTATGCGCGCGATGCAAAAGTTTATGCTATTCAAGAATTGAGAAATCAGATAGGGCAACATGTCTATCCTGTACATCGGCTAGACCGAAAAACATCCGGTGTCTTGTTATTTGCGTTGGATAAAGAGGTCTTGAAAATTATGAATGATCGTTTTGCCACACGCGAAGTCGAAAAAAAATATTTGGCAATTTTACGGGGTTGGTCACCCGAAGAACTAACGATTGATTATGATCTAACCAATGATGATGACATTAAACAAAATGCAATAACATACTTTCGTCGTTTGCAAAATGCTGAAGTTGAGTTAGAGTTTAACAATAAACCAACGTCACGATATTGTTTGGTAGAAGCGATTCCTGAAACTGGACGTATGCATCAATTGCGAAAACATTTCAAACATATTTTTCATCCCATTTTAGGAAGCCGTCCACATGGTTGTAACAAACAAAACAAATTATGGCTGGAGAATTATGACCTGAAAGAAATGATGCTTCATGCACATCAGTTAACTTTTACTCATCCGAAAAAAGAGGAACAACTAA
This sequence comes from Flavobacterium sp. ABG, assembly GCF_001027725.1. NCBI lineage: Bacteria > Pseudomonadati > Bacteroidota > Flavobacteriia > Flavobacteriales > Flavobacteriaceae > Flavobacterium > Flavobacterium sp. ABG. The sequence goes on along the minus strand of NZ_LEKS01000033.1, from coordinate 22,578 downwards.
TCTTGAACGCAAAGATTAATGAAGAGTTTAGCAGAGTTGGTACTATTCTTAATCTGGATTTGAGTAAATACAAATAGAAATAGTCATTTGTAAATTCTACTATTTTAAATTCCAAATTCCAACTTAATTGATGGTTTGGATTGCAGCCCCATACTGTTTAGCGTAAAAAATTCAAACTGTTTTGTCTCTTCGCTATCGCTCGAATCTAAATTTTAAATTTTTATAGCTCTTTTTCCGTTCTAAAAACAAAGTTTTGAGAAGAAATCGACAACTAAAGACTGGAATTAAAAGAAGACTTATTAAAAATCGCAACGAAATACAGTAAGAATACTCCTTAAAAAACAACTATTTTAAATTTTATTGAAAATTATTTATTTTAATAACGAAAGAAAAAAACGGTCTTCCTCTTTTCCTAACACAAAAACAAACGATTATTAATCAAATAAATACACATTCATTAACTCAATCACTTTACAATTTCTTACTTTTTAATGCCCTGTTTTCAGAAAAACTAAAAAAATAAAATTTCAAAATCTCATTGTGTATTCCAAAAATAGTTGCATTTTTGCACTCGCAATAACAAAGCAGGCCCGTTCGTCTATCGGTTAGGACGCATGGTTTTCATCCATGTAAGAGCGGTTCGATTCCGCTACGGGCTACTAAAGACAAAGCTTCAGAGAAATCTGGAGCTTTTTTGTTATACACTGTTTTTAGAAAAATCAATTGATTCTTTTTGGATCAAGTCCAAAAGTTGTGGAGAAGCTAAATCTTGCAAAGTCGCAAAGCCGCAAAGTTAAAAGGTTACGCTCTCCGTTTGTCCTTTTGACAATTTAGAAATCTTCTTCTTCTTTTTTACAGAGATTTTGAATCTAGTCTGTTTTTTATTTTGCTACAGATTAAATGAATTAAAAAACCTTAATCAACTATACTAATTAAATTATGAAGATTAAAACTTTAAACACTGTCCCTTTTGTGATCGCTTATCTGATTTCCTTACCAATTGAAGGATTTATTTTGACCCTTTTAGGCTTTAAAGCTCTAACCATTCCATTGCTTGTTTTTAGTATTGCGTCTACCATTTTATTATTCCGTGCATTTACCGGCACATTGCATATTAATTTACAAAATGAAGCAGAAATAATTATAATGGAATGGGACAAAAAACCCTTATTTTCTAAAATGGAAAATCAAACGATTAAGCTATCGGATATAAAAAACCGGAAGTTTTATAGTGGTCGTATTGCCGATAGACTAAAAATACACTTTAATGACAATAGTTCTCTAAAAATAGATTTTAACAACATGATTGATTTCGGAGAAAATGGTAAAAAAGCCGAGAAACTGTTGATTTTTTTAGACACAAAAAATAGTAAATAAGAGTAATATGAATGTGAAACTGGTACTCAACAATCCTTTATACTATTGGTTTTTATTCAACAAATCTGACCAATTTTTAAAAGTTATCAGATTAATTATTTACGAATTAGTAGTAGATTACAAGGAAAACAAAAGACTTCACAAGCGTTTAGTTCAATCTGAAAAGCATAAAAACGAATATTTAGAACAATTACTGAAAGAAAAATAATCTTTTAAAAGATATAGTGATTCCAAAAAGAATTAACTACTAAGTCAAAGCTTCAGAGAAAACTGAGGCTTTTTTTTGCACTAAACACAATTCTTATCTTAATTTTATTCTTTTGAAGTAGCGAAAACCTTTACCGGAAACTCCGATTATGTAAGTCCAAAATACTTCCTAAAAACAAAAAGTATCAGACGATATTTTTGACGTACAATTTCGCTTCTTATTCTTATTCAATACTTTACAAACCTACGTCTGCCCGTCCATAACTTTGAAACACCCTACCAGTAATTAAACCCTATATTTTTTTAATAACTGAGTTTGTATTCGTAAAGGTTTTTATAAATTTGCAAACTCAAATTTAACAGTTTTTACTAAGCCGTTTTAGGCCGGGTAACCAACTATTATCTTTCATTTTATAATTTACACATTTGCAACCATGATATCCTTTTTTACTTTGAAGGCTACTCTAAAAACTAATCCATTCTTCTTGAAAAGTATACCGCTGCGGTCCTAAATTATTAGCCTCTAAAACAACAATAACCTACATATCTATGATTTACAAACAAACACAACAACAAATTACCCTAACTACTTTATTCAAAATTATACTAAAACCGTAATTAAATCCAATGTTTACAAAAAACAAACCCCAAATTTTATTTTTCATTCTTTTTAGCTTATTATTTTCCATTAATACATTTTCTCAAAAAAATATTTATGCCGGAATTGAAATCGGACGTCGTGCTATCAAAGTTTCCGTTTTAGAGATGAATAATATCAAAAAAGCAGAATACGATATTCTATACTTTTCGAATAACAGACTTAGTCTTGCCGATCATATTTCTGCAAACGGTGAGCTTACTCAGGACGACATCAACAAATCGATTAATATAATTGTTGACCAATTACAGAAAATAAAAACTGAATTTAAAATTCGCGAAGATCATATCTTTATCGTAGCGGCTCCCGTTTTCTCCTCTGCCCGCAACGTTGACGTCTTAAAAAATAAAATCAGTACGCTAACCGATAAAAATTTAGATATAATGAATGTTAGCGAAGAGGCTAAAGTATTAGTTAAAGGCGGTATTCCTCCTGCTAATTACTCTAGTGCTCTATTACTGGATATTGGCGCTCAGAGTACAAAAGGTGGATACATTGATGAGCTTGAAGACAACAAATTAGAGTTCATTCCTTTGGAGCTTAATTTCGGTACGATGACTCTTACTGATGCCGTACAAAAAACGGTTGTAAATCAAAGTCAGGTTAATGATCTTTCGACATTTCAAGAAAAGTCGTTTGATTATAACACGGTACTGCGTAAGAAGATAAAAGAAATGCTTGATGCTAACCCTCTTTTACTAAAAAAAGATAAAATCTACTTATCGGGTGGTGCTGTCTGGGCTTTTGCGACTCTTTATTATAATGAAAACGTTAAAGATCATTATATTCCTTTGACCTTAGAAGACGTTATCAATTACGATGCTATTGTGAAGAATAATTTCAACAAACTTAATAGCCTTTCTAAAACCAATAAAGAAGCAGCCAGAGTTTTGAGTACCTATGACCAGAAATACCTTATCTCGGCAAACAACATACTATTGTCTTGTCTGGAAAGTATCCCAAGTTTAGAGACCAAAGAAGTGTACTTTGTGAAAGAAGGACAGGTAACCTGGCTTATCTCCTACATTGCAGATCGTTCTAAAAAAGTGAATACTAATTTTTAAGCAACTGCTTTACGGCATTACAAAGCCAATAAATCATAAAAGCCCGATCAAATCTGATCGGGCTTTCATTTTTCTTATCATATTATTTTTTAATCTCGCTTAAGTGCTCTTGCAGCTTCTTTTTGCAAATCCTGATATTGTTCTTTTCCAACAGAGACACCAACACCCAATATCGTTCCTCCTTTGAAGGTCCCAGGGGTTTTGTACTCTTTACTTACGGCATCACCGCTATCAAAACCTACACAAAGTCCGTCTCCGGAAAGTGTAAATTTACCGGGTTGCGTTTTCATTGGCCCTGAAGCAACTTCTTTGTCATTGATGTATAATTTCATCTGACCGATTTGTTCTCCGTGTTCCCCTGTTTTTTCTCTGATAAATTCCATACCCAGTGTATATTTACCCGGAGCAAGTGTAGTCGAAGAAACAAATTTTTGTTCGGGTTGAATTCCTAAGAAGTTGTATACGTAATTTAATTTACCGTCTTTTATAAACAAGGTATGTCCGCCAAAACGAGAACCGTGTGCAAAAATTACTCCTGAAGCCTTAGCGTCTTTAATTTCTACATCACCAACAATTTTAAAAGATCGCCCTCTTACGTTTACAGCCACCCCTTCCGGTACTGGAGCTGTTCCTGGATAGTACACGTATTTTTCACGTGGTGCTTCTTCAGAAGGTCTTTCTAATCCAATAATTTCGATTGCAGTTCTGTCATCCAGTGGCAACACTAAGTTTTTATCTGCTTCGTCGAACCAGGCGTCAATTAATTCTTTTAATTTATCCGGATTTTTCTTTGCTAAATTAGTCGATTCAGAACGGTCAACATTGGTATTGTACAATTCCCATTCGTCTTTATCAAAATGTCCTTTACCGGTTAATGGTGCATGAAGCGCAACTGCTTTCCAGCCGTCTTTCCAGATGGCACGAGAACCTAACATAGCGTAATATTGAATGTGTTTTTCTGTAGCATCATCCGGTTTGGCTGCAAAACTGTATTTCATAGACACTCCGGAAAGTGGATACTGCCCCACCCCATTATGAACCTTTGGCATTTCAAGACCACAGATATCTAAAATAGTAGGAACAATATCTGTAGAATGATGGTATTGATTACGCACTTCACCTCTGGCTTTTATTCCTTTTGGCCATGATATTACCAATGGATCAGCGGTTCCTCCTGCATATTCGCTGTAACGTTTAAACATTTTAAATGGAGTAGAAAATGCAGCCGCCCATCCTGTCGGATAATGCTCGTATGTATCAGGGCCACCTAATTTGTCCAGTAATTTTAAATTTTCAGCCAATTCATCCGGATATCCGTTAAAGAATTTATTTTCGTTTACAGAACCGTTTGGAGACCCTTCACCAGAAGCACCATTATCGGCTGCATAAATTACAACTGTGTTTTCTAACTGGCCTGTTTTTTCCAGATAGTCAACTACTCTACCAACCTGAGCATCTGTATATTCAGAGAAACCGGCATATACTTCCGCTAATTTTGAGAATAATTTTTTCTCTTCCGGTTTTAATTTATCCCAAGGGCGCACATAATCGGCCTCATTGGCAATATTTGGTGGTAAAAAGTTAAGATCCGTTAATTTAGTATCTTTTGGTAAAACACCTTTCGCAATCATACGAGGTAAAACCCATTTACGATACGATTCATATCCGTCATCAAACTTCCCTTTGTATTTATCAATATACTCTTGTGGAGCATGGTGTGGCGCGTGATTGGCTCCCGGACAGTACCATAAAAACCATGGTTTCGAAGGGTTCGTCGCTTTTTGATCTCTAATATACTCAATTGATTTATCCGCTAAATCTTTAGATAAATGATAGCCTTCTTCCGGGCTGTAAGGCGCTTCGGTAAAATGATTATCTTCCACTAAATCAGGATACCATTGATTGGTTTCTCCTCCTAAAAATCCATAATAACGGTCAAAACCTAACTGAGTCGGCCATTGTTTACGACTGGCTCCCGAAGCTACATCTTGCTCCGGTACGTTATGATCTTTTCCGATCCAAAAAGTACTCCAACCATTTTCCTGTAGAACTTGTCCAATTGTAGCACATTGTTCCGGAATACGTCCATGAGCTCCCGGAAATCCGTTAGCCGTTTCTGTAATAGCCGCATTACCGGTCAAGTGATGGTTTCTTCCTGTCAATAAAGTGGATCTTGTTGGCGAACATAAGGCTGTTGTGTGCCATTGGCTATAAATCAACCCATTATCTGCCAGTTTTTGCAAGGTCGGCATATTAATAGCTCCACCATATGGAGACCATGCCGCCATACCGGTATCGTCATATAAGACAAACAGTACATTCGGTGCTCCTTCGGGTGCCTTTTTTGGAGTATATGGCGCCCAGTCGGCTTTTGAATCTCTTACATCGAGTTTGATAACTCCTTTAAAATTTTCTTTTCTAACTTCTCTTGGATCTGATTGTGCGTGTGCTTTTTGAGAGAGAACAGCAAAAAAGCATACCATAATCAGTAAAAAAATGGGCTTGAGCATCGAATCTTGAATTGTCTTCATAGTTAATAAGGATTAAATTATTATATGTTTCTGAATTTAGAGATGCTGTTATCTTATGCATTTATGAGTAAAAAATTAGTTACTTTCTATCATTGAATTTTTCGAAAAAAAATGAATCTATAGCAATTCTTTCAATTGATAAAAACTAAAAAATCTTCATAAAGAAAAGACCAAACATCCTAAAATATGGTATCCTTTCAAATTTCCTGATTTCATTTAAGTTTACCTCTTCAATTAGCTCTAATTTGGTTGCAAGTTATAAGATGAAACATGTTTTTCAGCAAAAAAACCCAAACAACACTAGCGGTCAACTACTTTTATTATATTTTTTAAATTTCTTGCTACAAGAAGAAGATCATAAATACAACACTCCTTTTTACTAAAAAAACGGTGTAAATTATTCCATTAATGAAGCTCCTGTTTATGGAAAACACAATAAAGAAAAAACGATTTTTTAAAACTAAAAAGAACTGCAAATGAAAATAACAGCTTTACTTGCCATCCTGCTCTTAAGTTCACATGTACATGCACAGGAAGAAAATAGCGAACAAAGTGAGAAAGGAAGCCATCGCGTTTCGTTGGGTCTTAGCCACGTTAACATAGCACAAGGTGTAAAAAATTCCGGATCAAAATGGCTATCGGTACCTGCGTGGTCTGTAGATTATGACTACTGGCTTTCTGACCAATGGGCAATTGGTCTACATACCGATATAATTGTAGAAAGTTTTGAGGTAAAAGCAAACTTATCAAGCGAAGAAGAAACCCTGGAACGAAGCTCTCCAATAGCACCTGCAGCGGTCGGTATTTATAAGGCCACGAAACACAGCAGCTTTCTTTTTGGCGTAGGGGCTGAATTTGCCAAAGAAGAAAATCTATTCTTAAACCGGATTGGGTATGAATGGGGCACAGAAATAAGCCCTAAATGGGAACTTGGACTTTCTGCCTGTTACGACTTCAGATGGAATGCTTATGATAGTTTTTTAATTGGCATTAGTGTTTGTCGAAAATTCAAAGCTAAAAAGTAGAAAATTTAAAGTTCTTTTTTCCTGAAATAAAAACAAACCAGTAACAAACCAGCAATTTAAAATTTGAAAACAATGGTGAAAAACTGCATTTTAAAAATCTCAATTTTCTTATTTTTCTTTTTTCTAAGTCCTAAAATTTTTGCTCAGCATACTGATTTAGTTGATGATTCGCAGACTCAGATTTTAGCCGACACTACCCGAACTTACTTTATTCCTGATGCCACTCATAAAGGAATGAGGTGGTCCAGATCGCATAACAAATGGTTTTCTACCAAACTGGGATTTGCTCCTATTTTGGATTACAATACCAGTTTTCAAGATCAGGACAGTAAAAATCAGGTAGGACCTCAGGAAAACAGATTTGATATTAGAAGTGCAAGAGTAATGCTCAGTGGGAAAATCAATTTCAAGAACCCTTGGAAATACTTAATAAGTGTCGAATACAAAGGATTTGACAGAGCTGAAGACGATCCGAATTTTGGAATTACGGATTTGAAATTTGTAATCCCTTTATCTGAAAACAGTGATATAACCGTTGGAAAAATAAAAGAAACCTTTGTGTACGAAATGGTTGGAGATGCTGCTAATCTCCCTCATTTTGAACGATTGCTTAATCCGTTTTTTAACAGTCGGAATATTGGAGCCATTTATCATCATTTTTTTATGAACAACAGATTAGCTGTTGCTGGTGGTGTTTTTAAAGACTTTATAGGCAATGATAAAAGTTTTTCAAATTCAAACAACACTTTTACCACCAGAATCACCGGACTCCCAATATGGAACAACAATGGAAAAGAGTTCATACACATTGGAGTTGGTGTTCGTTACGTTGATGCTAAAAATGATGTTATTCGTTTGAAAGGAAAAAATGAGTCCAATATATCATCCAATTATGTTGATACCGGAAATCTAAATGCTTCTCACCAATGGAATATGAGCTTAGAACAACTTTGGAGCTTAGACAATTTTTCGGTACTAATGGAATATGCACATAACTGGACGGCAACAAAAGACTTTGGCACGGAACAATTTAGCGGTTATTATGTAACTGCCAGTTATGTTGTAAGCGGAGAACAAAGACCCTACGACCAAAAGGCAACTTATGCCCGAAGAATCAAACCAACAGGGAAATATGGTGCATGGGAAATTTTCACAAGGGTTGGGCAAAATGACTTAGAAACAAAAGAAGTCCATGGCGGAACAAACAATCGCTATGATTTAGGATTAAATTGGTGGGCAACCCAATACTGGAAAGCCGGAATGGTTTATGGCATAGGTAATTTAGATAAAGGCGGAATTACCGGCATAACCAATAATTTTCAATTCCGACTACAGTGGATTTATTGAAAATTTTATTCCTGAATTAGTTAGACAATACACAAGAAGGCTTTAACAAAACAGGAAACAGAATACAATTACCCCTTTATAAACAACAGAAAATACTTTACTTCTAATCTTCCCAATCCTATAAGTATCGCGTTAATCTCTACTGTATACGGTTGTTTTTTTATCACCTTGTTTAATGATGATTCCCTGTTCAACCGCTTTTTTCAAATCTCTGCTGGCTGTTGCAGACGATAAATCCTTAAAATAGTTCAAATACTCTTTTCTTGTAAACTCTCCTGTAAAATTTTCAAGAAAAACTTGAATTCTATTTTCATCAGAAAGTCTTTTTGTCGAATTTTCCAGAAGTTCACTCAAAGATTGATCTATAATATGCAGCATGTACTCGACGAATTTTGTCGATTTCCCTTCCTTGTCTGAAGCTGACAATGAATCATAATAGGCAATTTGGTTTTTCGAAATTAATGTTTCAAAAGGCAAGAATCCAAAAACAGGGTATTCTTCTTTTAAAATTAAAGTCTGCCACAATCTTCCCATTCTCCCATTTCCGTCCATAAATGGGTGGATAAATTCCATCTCATAATGAAAAACACAACTTTTAATTAGTGCTATTTCAGATTTATCTTTTAAATATTGAAACAAATCTTTCATTAAAAACGGAACATTTTCATATGGTGGTGCAATATGTTCCACTTTTGATCCTTTTACAATTCCAACGCTTTTTGTTCTATATTTTCCGGAATTTTCAATAAGATCTTTCATTAGCATTTTATGCGCTTTTAGAAAATCTTTCTCAGAATAATGTTTAAGAAGATTCAAATTTTTATAAACTTCTAAAGCATTCAAAACTTCTATTATATCTTTCTGTGGCCCAACAACCCTTTTGTTTTCTACTATTGCTGTGATTTGCTCCTCAGATAGTGTATTCCCTTCAATACTTAAAGAAGAATATATCGTTTTTATTTGGTTTTGCTTTCGTAAGCTTGGATTGGTTTTGATTAAATATCGGACATTTGCTTCTCCAATTTTTTCAGAAATTGAAGAAACATATTTTAACATTAATGACGTTATTTCGTAGGGAGGCTTCATATTTTGATAGTATCAAATGATACTATCAAAAATACAAATTTAATTCAGTGTTTATTACGGAAGTGAAGAAAAAGTACACAACAGTTTCGATGTTTAACTTATCACCTAATTAATTCAAGTTACTAGTTATTTTTTTTTGAATCTGTTACTATTTGAATAGCCTCCTGCTTTAGCTGGAGGTGAATTATTGAGAAGTGTCTAATTGGCTTTAGCCGAAAGAAGCGCAGTATATTTTGTTTCATTTTAGAGATAACAGAACTAGTAACTTGAATTAATTACTGCGAGTTGAAAATTAGACATAAATAACTGAAGAAACGGGAACGTATAAATCCAGTCAGATAAGTCTGCTTTTCTATTTCTGAAACTGTGAAAATTGTTGAAAATAACATAACAGAAACTGTTTAAGAAAAAATCCTAAATTGTGATACATTTCTTTCAAATTACAACTATTTTTGATAAACTATTTAAGCAATCAAAATATGAATATAGATTTTACAAATTTCCCTGATCTGCCAACCGAAAGATTACACTTAAGGGCGATATCCGAACAAGATGCCGAGGCAATTCATAAACTGCAATCAGATTCTGTTGTCAATGCATTTGTAGGCAGAAACATTACTTCTACTCTGGAAAGTGCAAAAGCCTACGTGTTACGAATGCGTACTTTAGTTCAGAAAAATGAATGTATATATTGGGTAATTGCTTCAAAAGACAACAATACATTTATCGGCAGTATTTGTTGCTGGAATTTTGATCTGGAAAATGAAATTGTAGAGATTGGCTACGAAATGTTACCTGAATTTCAAGGCAAAGGTTTTATGACAGAAGCCTTGAAAGCAGTAATTGAATATACTTTTGGCACCATTAAAGCCAACCTTATAACCGCTTTCCCATCATCTGATAATAACAATTCTGTTGCGATATTAGAAAAGCTAGACTTTGTTTTTGAAAATGAATCGTACAACAACAAACATCAAAATATAAAAAACCTGACGACTTACACATTGAGACCCCAGACTCATTAAAAACAGAAAATCTGATTTTTTTTTTGCCTCACGTTACTAATTCAAATTTTAAGGTATCAGGAACAAAATCAATGGCTTTTTTATATTTTGCCACAGATTAAATGGATTAAACTGATTTGATTCTTTACTCTATATTCTTTACTCTATATTCTTTACTCTATAATTCCTCTCCTAAATCCCCAATCTCCATATATAAGCAATTTGAAAGTTCCCCGAAGCCAAACCTGTACTATTACCATTATTAGTACCATCACTGTCCTGTGAGAAAGAAGAAAATATAAGATTATTGATATAGGACAGTCCGAGAGACCATTTTTCTTTATTGTATCCTGCAGAAATTCTGGGAAAAAAGGTTGGATAAATCTCTATCTTTTTTTTGCCAAAATCATTTATTCTTTCGGTGCCAAAATTAACACCCGCTGTTATCGATCCACTGGTAAACCATCTTTTACTAATTGCCCAGGTATAAGCATATCCTCCGCTTACCCCAAATTGAAAGTTACGTAATGAATTTTTAGACTTGTGGACAAAAGAACTATCCGAGTCTATTTTTGTAAAATACACCCCTCCGCCCAATAACCAACTCCCGGCAGATTTTAACTGTCTTTCATTTTGATTAAAGGCCGCTTTATAAGAGAATTTTTTATTGTTAAAAATATACTGTCCAAAAGCACCATACTGCTGAATCTTTAAATCGGGATACAGCTGTATGTTTTTATTGGAGTTGTCTGCCGTATAAAATCCGCGGTATTTTTGAATGAAAAGATCAACTGTGAACTTACGCCCGTAGTTGTGAAGCTGAAAATCAAAGGCTTTTGTTCTTCCTTTTTTGTCATCTCTCATAAAACCCAAACCATAGCCATAACTAAAATTGATTATAGTATTGTTTACCGTAACTCCCAGACCTAAACTCATAGGAGTGTTTGGCATGAATTTTTTAGTTTCCCCGTTTGTCTCTTGTTCCAGTGAAAGGAATTTCAGAGCTAAATAAGACGACACAGAAAATTTATTCTCGAAGGGTTTTATGTACGTCGTGTCAATTTGTGCTGCACAAAAAAAGGGAGACACAAAAATAAGTAAAAGTGAAAGATATAATTTCATTGTGGTATTAAACGGAAAAAAATTACTGCTATTACTTCGGGTACAACTATTTTTTTAAAGGTTATAATCCATTAAAAAACAATCTAACAGAAAACAAAAATAAAGTAAAAACCAAAAAAACTTCAAAGAAACATACATTATTATTGATAAAATAACAGAACCTGTAAATTAGTAAATTTTAAACAAAATACCATCTAATTTGCAACCGGTTACTCAAGCCGAGCAAGACAATAGCTATGAAACGCTTTACAAATAACCACCAGAACCTCTACGAAGAGTAGTTTTTTGTACCGTTATTATTTTATATATTCGTTCAACATAAAGAAAACGATTTCGAAAACTAAAAATCATTAATAATCAACTAGTTACTTTTAAAGTTAACATAAAAATTAAATAAACAATATAATGAAACTAGCATCAATAGATAATAATACAAGAGACGGAGAATTAGTTGTTGTAAATAAAGAATTAACAAAAGCCATCCGCGTTCCTGAAATTGCCTCAACCATGCAACTTGCAATCGATAATTGGGCAGACAACGAAACTAAACTTCAAAATATTTACGAGCAGTTAAACTCAGGTACACTTACAACGGGAACTTTTGATTTTACAACTGTACGTGTTTTAGCGCCAATTCCGAGAGCTTACCATTGGGCAGACGGAAGCGCTTATGTTACCCATGTTGAACTTGTTAGAAAAGCAAGAAACGCAGAACTTCCTGAGTCTTTTTGGACAGATCCTCTAATGTATATGGGTGCTTCTGATGCTTTTATTGGCGCCCATGATGATATAGAAATTGAAAACGAAGAATGGGGAATCGATTTTGAATCAGAAGTAGCAGTAATCACAGATGACGTTCCGGCTGGAGTAAGTGCTGAAGAAGCACTAAATCACATCAAATTCGTCACTATTATAAACGATGTTTCACTGAGAAATCTAATTCCAAACGAACTTTCGAAACAATTTGGATTCTATCAATCTAAACCTTGGACTTCTTTTGCTCCGGTAATCGTTTCGGTTGATGAATTGAAAAATGAATTTGTCGATGGAAAATTACATTTACCCTTGATATCTGCATTAAACGGAGAAGTTCTTGGAACTCCAAATGCGGGTATTGATATGACCTTTAATTTTGGTGAATTAATCGCTCACGCTGCAAAAACCCGTTCATTAATGGCTGGTACTGTTATTGGTTCCGGTACAGTAGCCAACCAAGGAAGTCCAACAGGCTCCAGCTGTATTGCCGAAATCAGATGTTTGGAAACCATAAAAGACGGAAAACCTTCTACTCCTTTTATGAAATTTGGAGACCAGATTGAAATCGAAATGAAGAACGCCACCGGTGCTTCTTTATTTGGTAAAATCAATCAAAAGGTAAAAAAGTACGAAAAGAAATAATTTGTACAAGATCATAGTATTAAATTTAATGAGCTCGATATTGTATCGGGCTCATTTCTTTTTGGGTTTATTCAATCCTTTTGATGTTTAAAATAGTACTGTAATATTTTATCGAACAAGTTATAGCGCTTACTACTATAACTTTACTAAAAAAAGATAGGGAAATAGTCTATCGCAAATAAATTTACTCGTCCCTTTTTCTTCTTTCGTGTTTGATGACACCAATATTTCACAGCAATACGTTTGAGAAAACTCCTTACAGACACACTATTTATCTATCCTATCATCGCTAAAATAAAATCAAATAGATTTAGAACGATTCTTTTAAGCCAATTTTTCTTTTTCTCCATTTTATTTTAATGAGTTAGACCTAACAATGCATTCGCTTGAGTTAGCAAAATACCTAAATTGGTTTCAAACATTCAAATAGAAAATGGTTTTTCTTTCCTTTTTTTTTTAGCTATCCATAAACATAGTATAAGAAGGTTAGTTTTCATTTTTTTATTCATTAAATTTTAAATTAAACTTAATATCTTAGCTAAGCATTTTAAACACTGATTTAAAACCTCTTACCCAACAAACCAAATTTCCTATGACTAAAAAAACAATCATTTTAATTGGGTTTATCATTCTAAAATTTGCTTTACAGTTCGTTTTACTGAGTCCCGAGTATGATTTACAGCGTGACGAATATCTCCATCTCGATCAGGCACATCATTTGGCTTGGGGCTATTTATCGGTTCCACCTGTCACTTCGTGGATTTCTTATATTATATTTTCACTCGGAAATGGCGTTTTCTGGATTAAGTTTTTTCCTGCTCTCTTTGGTGTTTTAACGCTAATCGTAGTCTGGAAAACTATAGAAGTCCTAAAAGGCAACCTTTATGCTTTGGTTTTAGGAGCGACCTGTATCGCATTTTCCTCCTTGCTGCGAATCAATATGTTGTACCAACCTAATTCTTTAGATGTATTGTGTTGGACCGCTTTTTATTATGTCATAATTCAATACATCACCACCGAAAACACAAAATGGTTTTATATTGCCGCTGTTGTATTTGCTTTTGGTTTTTTAAACAAATACAACATTCTCTTCCTGCTTATCGGCTTCTTGCCTGCTCTTTTACTTTCCGGTCAAAGACGGATTCTGACAAAGAAAAAACTTTATTTTGCCCTAATTCTTGGCTTGTTATTGATTCTACCCAATCTTTTATGGCAATACAACAATCAGTTTCCTATTATCCATCATATGAAAGAATTGGCCGAAACACAATTGGTTAATGTAGATCGTATTGGTTTTTTGAAAGAACAATTATTGTTTTTTATCGGAGCTTTTCCAGTTATTCTTTTCGCTTTATATGCCCTGCTATTCCATAAACCTTTCTCGAAATACCAATTCTTTTTTACTACAATACTCTTCACATTACTCGTCTTTTTATATTTCAAAGCCAAAGCCTATTATGCCATTGGCCTCTATCCCATTTATATTGCTTTTGGTGCTGTTTTCCTTTCTGATATTCTGAAATCAGGTTGGAAACGTTACTTGCAACCTGTATTTATTCTGATCCCCCTGTTGTTTTTTATACCGATGTACAATTTAGCTTTTCCAAATAAGAGTCCGGAATACATCGTAAAACATTCAGAAAAACGCAAAAAAATGGGGATGCTGCGTTGGGAAGATGGAAAAGATCATGCACTACCACAAGATTTTGCCGATATGTTAGGCTGGAAAGAACTTGCCCACAAAACTGATTCTGTGTATGCCACTTTAGCAAACCAGAAAGAAACGCTGGTCCTTTGTGATAATTATGGACAGGCCGGAGCTATTAATTATTACTCCAAAAAAGGAATCAAAGCGGTTTCGTTTAGTGCCGATTATGTCAATTGGTTTAATCTTGACATCCGGTATAAAAACCTCATCAGAGTGAAAGAATACGAAGAAGAGAACAAGGAATTTAAAGAAACCAGTCCGTATTTTGAAACTTCTCAGATTGCAGGTGAAATTACCAATCTATATGCTCGTGAATATGGGACAACTATCTTTGTATTTACTGGCGCTAAAGTCAATATTAATAAAAGAATAGAGCAGGAAATTAAAGAAGAGAAAGATTATAGTAAGTAAAACCCAAATAACTACCAAAAATCTACTCTTATAAACCACTAAAGGCTAGTAAATTATCAGATTCTATTAAATAAAAACAAAAAAAAAGCACTAATTCCTTTGCTAAACTGTATTTAGTGTGTATCTTTGCACCCGAAACAACGCGGGATAGAGCAGTAGGCAGCTCGTCGGGCTCATAACCCGAAGGTCACAGGTTCGAGTCCTGTTCCCGCTACTAAAGTAAAGCTTCAGAGAAATCTGAGGCTTTTTTTTTGCTCATACTTAATAGGGGAAATTCCAATATTTTTAAATTCCAAATTCCAACCTTTTGCAAATCTCAAAATAGATTTTATTCATTTCCGTATAAAAAACTAGAAAAAAAAATGAACATATATTCCACAATAAGAATCGGAGATTACCACCAAAATAACTGTGAAGACCATCTATATATAAATGAATATGGCAAAAATATGATTTTATGTGCTGTTATGGACGGCTGTACAACAGCATTGGAAAGTCACTTTGCATCTACCTTAGTTGGAAAGATATTAAAAAAAATCTGCATAGAAAAAGGCTATAAAGACTTTGTAGATCCTGAAAGTTTAGACGATATTGACGAAAGTTTAAAGTCAATTTTAAAGAATTTACTAGTCGAACTTAAAAATATAAAAAATGCATTAATGCTGGACACCAAAGAATTATTGACAACAATGCTAATAATGTTGATTAATAAAAAAAGTGAGGAAGGAATCATTCTTGCTATCGGCGATGGATTTGCAATTGTAAACGGGAAAAAATACGAATTTGACCAAGACAATAAACCAGATTATTTAGGCTTTCATCTATCGGAAGATTTTGAAAAATTATATGATTCTCTGGAACAAAAAATAAAATTTAACAAAGTACATGACATATCTATTGCAACAGACGGAATATTTACCTTTGAGAAATTAAAACCTGCCAAATCAAAGGAAGCCATTGATACTATAGATTTTTTAACAATTGAAAACACGGATCAAGGTAAAGGTGAAATGCTTCATATAAAACTAAAAAAATTAGAACATAATTATGGCTTAGTTCCTACTGATGATCTCTCTATCGTTCGTATAATAAAAACAGAATGATGAAATTTACGCAGTTAAAAAAAAGATGATTAACACTTCGATAAAGTTTATAATCAGCAATATATTTGATCAGAGTAAAGCTTCAGAGAAATCTGAGGCTTTTTCTTTGCTCATACTTAATAGAGGAAATTCCAATATTTTTAAATTCCAAATTCCAACCTTTCACAGACCCTTTTTCTATTCAACAATAGAAACTGTCAAAATAAAAAACTATTTAAAATCTGGAACTGGAAAATTTCTAAACTAGAATCCAAAGGGCTCAAAGTCGCCGACACTAACATAAGTTCAAGTTTTATTCCCACTATTAAAGTAAAGCCTCGGACTTCTCTGAGGCTTTACTTTAATAATTCTCTTCACAGCGACAGATGACAAACCTGTGCGAATAGAGTTTTCCTCTATTATGTAAGCAACTGGATAAATGCAACAACTCTATTTAAAACCATCTCCGGCATTTCTTTATGTGGAGTATGATAAACATTTGGAATTATAAATTTTTCAGCTTTTCCACTTACTAAATCTAAGGTTTTATTCACTTGTTCTAACGATCCGTATTCGTCATTTTCTCCCTGAACAAACAAAACCGGGCAACTAATTCCTGGTAATAAATATTCGATATTCCATGTTCTGAAATCATCACTGATCCATGTTTCTGTCCATGCTTTAAAAACCATATCTGTTTTATCTTCATGATACTTTTGCAACCTTTGAGGCAAATTTGTGGTATTATAAGCTTCCATTGCTTTATAAATTCCTATGAGCGTTATATCTTCAACAAAAATATGAGCTGCTTCGCATATAATTGATTTAATTCTATCTCCATATTTAGCTGCAGCAATTAAAGCAATAGAACCGCCATCACTATGACCAAACAAAATCGCATTGTCTATTTCTAAATTTTCCAGTAATTCATTTAAAATATCAGCCTCTAGTTCAAGATAATTAACGGGTCTGGATGATGAAGACATAGCTTCAGATTTTCCATAACCTGAGCGATCATAAACTAATAAATTACATTGAGAGGCTTTAGCCATTTTTTCAGGAAAGTCTCTCCAAAGTTCTGTGCAACCTAAAGAATCATGCAAAAAAACAAGTGTAGGACGATTTTCCAGATCATTTACATATTCAGCGTAAAGACTCTTTCCATTTATATTCAGTAACATATTTTTATCCTTTAATTTTTATTCTCAGATTAAACTACCTGCTACTTGTTTTTGTTTTTTCGCCTTCGCCAAATTAAGATAAATGATAGCGCCCAGCATTATTGCAATACCAAATAGTTGAAGGAAAGTAATTTTTTCTCCCAAAATAATATGTGCACAAAATACTGCTGCCGGCAATTCTAATGTCAATAAAACAGAGCTTAATCCCGCTCCTATTTTTGGCATGCCTGCAGTAAAACAAATGGGTGGAATCACAGTACCGAAAATAGCCAAAAATGTCCCCCACTGTAGTAATCCAAAATCAATATTTGTACTTGTTGTAATCGCTTCCATGTTAATCAAAAATATAATGATTGCCGATCCGCTTGTCATTAATGCGCTCTTTTCAAACATTGGCGTTTCTTTTCCCAGTTTGCTGGTAAAAACAACGTAAAGTGTATATAATATGGCTGCTAACAAACTTAAAAAAACACCTTTATAAGAAATATTAAAACTATTCAGATCTAAAAGATTCCCTGCCAAAACAGTCCCGAAAATGATAAAAACGGCAGATACAACTTCTATAAAGTTTGGTTTCTTTTTAAAAAACACCCATTCAATCAAAATACTCAACCAAGTAATCTGCATTAGTAAAACAATAGCCAACGAAGCCGGAATATACGATACAGAAAGATAATAAGTATAAGCCGAAGACCCCATTGAAGTGCCTGCTAGAAGCAATTTCCAATTAATGGTTAATTTATATATTCCGTTTTTGATATTTCTAAAAATCACCACAGACCATAAAATTATGGTTCCAATTAAAGCCTGCGAAAATGTTATTTCACCCGGAGTATATCCTTGTCCGTATGCAATTTTTGCAAATGAAGAGAGCATTCCAAAACTCAATGCGCCTAAGGCCACAATAATAATGTATTTATTCATTTTTATTTATAATAAATTTCTTTTGTACCGCCAAATATATCAAATATCAAACTACGTACTGTTTTGTAAATCAAATCATGTATTTAATCCTAATTAAGTGACTAAATTTGGTTTTTTGTTCTAAATTTGTTTTGCTTTTTACAATTAAACGGGAAAAAATCCAATGGAAGAATTAAACAAACAGGAAATCGAGCTACTCAGAATCCTTCAGAAAAACTCAAGATTTGATATTACTGATCTTACCGAAAAGTTAAATATGTCCAGAACATCTGTTTATGAAAGAATAAAAAAGTTAGAAAACGAAGGATATATTAGCAATTATGTAGCGCTAATTAATCCCAAAAAAGTTGGATTAAACTTTACGGTAATTATCAACGTTTCGTTAATTAGTCAGCGCCTTGAGTTTGTAGAAGAGTTTTCAAAACAAGTAGGGGAATTGGAAGAAGTTGTTGAGGGATATGTAACTGGAGGAATTTTTGACTATGTCCTAAAAGTGGTCGTAAAAGACCCTGAAGCATTTAATGATTTTATTGTCAAAAAACTTTCGATAATACCAAATATAAGTAAAGTTCAAAGTTCATTTGTGATGAGTTACATTAAACAGTCGACGGCTTTGCACTTTTAAATCTTTACAAGCAAAAGGAAAAAAGCACCTATTATTTCCTTAGATTTCTCAAACACAATTACTTTTATAAAGTAAATTCCAATCTTTTAAATTCCAAATTCCAACTTGACCTATAACGTTAACGTGGATTTGACCCTGCTAATAAGACAAAGCCTCAAAAGAAATCTGAGGCTTTTTTTGTTTATACACGTTTACGATTCTCTTTGCACGGATTGTAAATCTTCGCTAATGGAATCCAAATCCTTTTATACTAAGAAAATACAATTATGTTTTTCCATAAAGGACTTTTTTTTAATTAGCTACATTTAAAAATATAAACCCTATCAATTCTTTTCAAGTAAAACTTGTATCGAAGTACTGATTTCCTCTAAAGTATTTTGTTTGTTATTTGATACTAAAATAATTGTTAATCCAGGATTACTGACTAACAGAGCTTGATAATTGAAAGCACTCCCATCATGTATATGGTTTATCACTTGGTTTTGTTGAATACTACCTTCTCCAAGACCTGTTTGATTCCCAGTGGAAAAAGGATTTAAAAGTTCAATTGTTGATTGGGGTGTGATCAGTTTAAATGAATTAATAGCTTCAGACCATTTGTAAAAATCTTCCAGATTTAATGCTGTCCAACCCGAGATATTATATTTAAGAACATCTTGTTTTCCGCTATTATTAAAAGACTTTGCAAAAAGTTTTTCTGCTTCACCAGGATCTACGACTCCATTTTTTATTCCGATTGGCGGAAATATCTTTTTTTGCACAAAAGAACTGAAAGACATTTTAGTGATTCTTTCTATGATTCTACGTTGTAAAAACACATTATTGTTATTATAATCATATTTTGTTCCCGGCTCAAAATCAAGGGATTTTGTCCTTTTTAATTCTTCCATGTTCTCAGAATCGTTATTGACTTCATTCCATTTTATTTGTGGAAGGCCACTTGTATATTGAAGCAAGTGAATGATTTTAATTTTGTTCGCCCAAGAAGGAAGTTCAGGAAGAAATTTTGATATCGTATCGTCAAGTTTTAACTTTCCTTGTTCTTTGAGCATCATAATTCCAACAGCATTAAATTCTTTTGCAATTGAACCTATATGAAAACGATATTTTTTATTTAATTGAATTGCTCCGCTTGCGTCAGCTTGTCCAAAAGCTTTTTCGTATATTATTTTCCCGTTTTTAGCAATTAAAACGTTTCCGTTGAACTCTTTTGATTTATTTGCTTTCAGAAATAAACTGTCCAATTTTGTTTCTTTTTGTGCAGACTGACTATAACAATTAATACAAATTGTTAGAAAGATAATAAAAAGTAAAACCCTGTTTTTTTTAGTTATATCCATAGTATAAATTTCAATAAATATAAAGAATAATCCTTACTAAAAAACATTGGATTAATTTAGAACCAAAAAACAGCCTGCTAATGAAATGCTTCTACGCTATTTCTTTGCAAGTATTTATCATTGGAGATTATAAATGAGTTTACCTAAATGGCAGATTACCCTATTATTCGACGAAAAAAAACACTTTTTTAACGAATGGCTAGCAAGATATCTTTCATTCGTAAACCCGAACAACCAGAAAAATTACAAAAAGTCTTTTTATCAGGAAGGAAAACTGGAAGAAATAAATTTGAATCTGTTAGCCTTTTATTATAATAATCAATCTTATAAAATAAATTCCAACATTTTAAATCGCAAACTATAACTTAACCGATAACGGGGATTGAAATTCTGGAATTAAAAGAGAACTTATTAAAAGTCTGATTTATAAATTAGAATTTGGAAGACTCCTTTATTTCTCCTTATTACTAGTGCGAAGTCAAGAGACATTTTCCTTATGCTTAATCTATATATTGTCGATTATCATTCTCCTTCTAAAGATAATGGGCTTAATAGCTTTGTTAATCAATTAACAGTTAATAACAACATAATGTAATTTGCACTTACACAAATACAATCATTTACTACGGTTTTAAATCAACACCTATTACTATTCTTACAAAATACTATTTTTATAAAAGCTTTAAAAAAATAAGTTTTCAATAATTTATTAATTAAAACAATTATAAAATAAAAAATAAATCAAGATTAGCTTTTGAACAACTTGAATTAGAAATGCAGGTTCTTTCTAAGGAAGAACAACGATATGTTGTAGGCAGTACAGGATCTATAGCCGATGATTACGAAAGAAATCACCCTTCTGGAGGAATAGCTCCGGGGTCGGCTGCACTTACGATAGGAATGCAAAGAACCGATTGTTTTTTCCAGGCGCTTGCATACGCAAATAACTTTCTTGGAGGTGATGATAAACGTAATTCATCTTATTTTTATAATGCTTACAATAGTAGTTACGGTAATGCTGATGGTGGCGTAGCCAATTTTAGCATTGCAGATGCCTTTGCATCGAATTTCTTTGTACAGCAAAATATTAATAATTCCGTTCCTGGTAATATGGATAATTTTGCAAATGGTACAGGTGGCGTATTAATAGGGACTTATACAACTTCTGCGGGTTATCAACATGCGGTGATTATTACGCATGTATACAGTAATGGAAGGATTGATTTCTATGATCCGCAAAACAATATTCAAGTAAAAAACAGCCCACGCTCAATAACGCATTACTTAGCATTAACAAGTAATTGCCAATAGACATCAAATAGTTTTTATATTATATTAGAAAAGATTTATTAAAGTAAGTAAGTTGTTTAATAGATCGTTAATTCTTTTACATGTAGCCAAATGTTTAAAAAAAATCTTCAAACAATTATATTTATTTTTATTTGTAATTGTTATTACATAAATGCACAGAAAAATTCTTTAAACAATACTTTTGTCGACGATTTAAATATGTGTCAATTAATTTATAAACAGCCAACATTTTATTTTAAAATAGATTCTGCATATGATTATGAATTTGATCCAGCCGAAAACACATTATATTTGGATTATGTAGTTCAAAATAAACAAAATGATATTACAATTGCTATTTCGACGCTAAAATTAAGAGAACCTAACCAATTGTTTAAAAGAATGTTTCCTAAGTCAAAAGACTTTAATAATGTGATACCTTATGTTATTTTTTATGGAGATACCATTTCAACAAAACCAATTGAGATTGACAAAAAGAAAATAAAAGAACTAAATGCTGATAATGGATATATTTATAATATGAAAATTACTAATCCTTATTTAAATAAGTACCCTATGTGTAAAACAGTCTTAATTCATAAAGACAATGTTAGTAATGCTCAAATATTATATTTCTATACCAAAAAAGACGAAAATAAAGTAGATGATGTCATTCAAAAAACATGGGGTATGCTGAAATTTAAAAAGTAGTCAATTGTTCTTAAATTATAGACATTTTCCTTATGCTTAATCTATATATTGTTGATTATCATGCTGCTTCTAAAGATAATGGGCTTAATACCTATGTTAATCAATTAACAGTTAATAACAACATAATGTAATTTGTTCTTACACAAATACAATCATTTACTACGGTTTTAAATTAATATCTACTACTATTCTTACAAAATACTATTTTTATAAAAGTTTTAAAAAAATAAGTTTTCAATAATTTATTAATTAAAACAATTATAAAATGAAAAATAAATCAAGATTAGCTTTTGAACAGCTTGAATTAGAAATGCAGGTTCTTTCAAAAGAAGAACAACGTTATGTTGTAGGCAGTACAGGGTCTATAGCCGATGATTACGAAAGAAATCACCCTTCCGGAGGAATAGCTCCGGGGTCGGCTGCACTTACGATAGGAATGCAAAAAACCGATTGTTTTTTCCAGGCTCTTGCATACGCAAATAACTTT
>NZ_LEKS01000032.1:0-23168 GCF_001027725.1 Flavobacterium sp. ABG | reverse complement strand
AAAAACAGGAAAAAACTTAGCGGCTTGGCGTCTTTGCGAGATCGTCAAAGCGAGAAGTTAGAAAATTAGGTACTTAAAAAGCTCTGGCCAAAAAGTATATGATCTGCTACTTCTAACAAAAGAAATTTCTAAAAATTATTTCACAACTTTTTAACTTGATTAGAAATTACAGAACTACAAGATATTTGTTCCTCCACAACAATATGTCTTGATCCCAGAATCTGCCATGCAAATGCTCGTGATAAGAAATCTGAAAGTGATGTCTTTTTTGACCGCACATAGGATCCTAGAAAATTTAAAGTACATAACTGAATTAATGCAATCCTGCTAAAATTTAATGTTCAGTGATCCAAAATATTTTATAAAAGGATCATTAAATTTAAAACAGAGCTAAATACCCTAAATACCAAAGCTGACAGGTTTTTGAAACCTGTCAGCTTTAATTCACAAAAGCAAAGAAAATAATCTTTTTACTTCTCGACAACTTTAGGGTTTAACTCATTTTTTAGTCTTTTTTAAAAAAGCAAAAAAGCCATAATTTTCATTAGGACTTTTTTGGTGAGGAGAGCAGGATTCGAACCTTAAGTTTGAAACTCTTATATTTCCTGCTTTTTTTTTTTATTCTGGTATTACCTACACCGATATTAAACTCCCCGATAAGAATCATCAACTTCTATTTGAACCTTTGGTTGAGGTTTGTGTAAATGCTTTTTTAGCCTATATATGGGAAGATAAGTAAACAATATCGAAAGTAGACCTGCAAGGACCGCATCCAGAAGGGCCATAAGGGTAGGATCCAATTTATGGTTGACAGTTAGGCTCTGCTGTGCAAGGAGTAATACAGCTAATACCAGTAAACCGGTTACGATGCCGTGTAACAGACATAATTTTGTTATAAATCTGTTTTTATTCAGGGTATGGTCTATCGCCACTTCGATTGATTCTTTTTGGGCGGCAACAATAACGCGGTTAATGATATCCATGGTCAGGATTACGGGTAAAAATATAGCCATTGGCAATGTTAAACGGGCTAAGCTTTGGGGACCGGCAAAAAAATGAGTATACCCCAATTCTTGAAAACTGGCATAAGCAACAATAAAATTGAAACATACATTGGGAATGATATAGTAAATCGCGCGCTTTCTTAGAAAACGTTTGAGAGATGTTTTTTTGGACTTGGCTGCTGTTGTCATAAGTAATTTATAAAGAGGAAGTCAGTAAAGCTATGGCCTTGTCTCTAATCTTTAAGGCTTCTTCTTTAGGTAAGAAATCTTGATTGGACATCAATGTAAAGTCCATTTGATCCCGATAGGTAGAGGTAACTAAAGTATTTGAATTTAACCAAGGAAATGCTACTGTTGGACTAATGATATCTTCCAGAGTGAAATTTTTATAAACATTAGGGATCTGAAGGCTCCCCATATTGGAAAGCGTCAGATCGTGTCCACCTCGGCTTGATTTTAACAGTCCAATCATTCGATTGACCAGAGGGTGCATTTGTTCCCCCATCCATAGCAGTTCCCGGGCGTCCATTTTTTCTATTTTTTGAGTAAGATCCTGTTTGATATGTTTGGCTTGGTCCAGTATCTGGGAGGTATTCTTTTTTAATGATAATTCTACTGTTGGGGCAAAGGCAAACAAGTGGTCTTTTTTAATTTCAGGAATAAAATGGCGGATATCAATTGGACTAATTACTTTTTTTTTCGCTGCTTTACCTTGTGCATCTTGAAAAGCTTGCATAAACGCGGTACAAAGAAGGGCATGTACAGAAATACCACTGTCTTTACATTTCTGCTTTATAAAAGCGGAGTTGGTTGGATCTACTTTCCAATGAATGGCATAATTTTTTCCGAGATTTCTTTTTTTATTTTTGCGTTGCAGTAAAAAGAAGGACTTTGCCAATAGTAAATAAAGCTTTGCTTTGCGTGTTTTTTTTTGAATATCAAACTGTGGCGACAAAAAATTGTTCACCGATTGAAAGAGTTGATAAGGTTCCAAATCAAGAGTTGGATCATCTATTAAAGCAAGTAATTCCTGCATCAAAGTGACCATGCCGGTTCCATCGCAGATGCAATGCGGCAATACCCATAGCAATTCAGATAATTCCTGTCCTTTGACCCATACCAATTGACCCAGAGGGGAACCTTCCTCTTTAAACTGTCGATACCATTCTTTCTCGGATTCCGCTAACCAATCGGTATCTGTTTGACGTTGTACGATGCGAAGCGGAATTGGTTTTATATTTTCCTTGATGACAAAAACAGGATGTTGCTTATCCTGTAAATCAATTGCCGCACGGAGCAACGGATGTTTGTTTTGGATTTTTGCCAAAGCAATTTGGATGTGTTCTTCTTGAATCTCACCTTTGATTTTTGCCGTAAACACACAATTTAAAGGGGGGTTGGCATCAATAAACATGATTCGTTCTACTAATAAGAGTTTTCGTTTGATCATGAGGCTGCTTGATAGTTTAATCGGCGTTTAATGGAATCAATTAGTTCATCACGAATGGCTAAGGCTTCGTGATAAGGTAAATAACCTTCACTTCCCACAAACGAGAAGTCCATAACACCTTGATAAGTAGAGGTGACCATCGTCGTTGTATTGCCTAGTGGCCCAAGGACGGATGGACTGAAAATAGTTTCTAACGTAAAGGATTGATATTGATGCGGTATCTGAATACGCCCCAAATTGGAAAACATACAATCATTAGACGACTTGCCTCTTTTGAGAAGTTTTGTAAAGCTGTTTAACGCATTATGAGCAGATTCCATAACCATCATGGTGATATAGGGATTAAGTTTGGCTGTTTTGCGATCTACATAATTCTGCATTAAACGTAAATTGTCTAAGAAATTGAGTTTGGGATTGGAGGATAGGACAATCATCAAACCGAAGGCGAAAATATGATCTTCTTTTACCTGAGGAGCAAAGCGCCTGATATCTACCGGACAAGAAACTTTATTAAAGGCTTTGTCTCCGCGTACGTTTTTAAAGATGTCCAGTACGGTCGCACTTAAAAAAGTATTGACTGTGATTTCTAGTGATTTGCAGTGGGAAATAAGCTGTTGACTCGTAGTTTGGTCTAATTTCCAATGAATCAGATAGTCCGTTTGTCTATCAATTGCTTTTTTGCTCACGGGAATACATTTGATCGTTAAGGTTGCTAGTCGACCAATCATTTTTGCCTTAAACCTTTGTTTGTTATTTTTTAAAATAGGTGCAGGAACAACGTCCTGAATACCTAGAATAGGATTTTCGATGCCTATATCTGCTGTCGGATCATCCAATACTTTTAAAAATTCATAAATTAAAGTAATCGCAGAGCCACCATCACATAGGCAGTGATGGAATACAAGCAACATATCTGAGCTATCGTTTCCTTTGATCCACACCAAGCGGATCAAAGGTTTGTTTTTGTAATCAAAGAGTGTATGCCATTCTTGCATAGATTCTTGTTGCCAGTCCTCTTCGCTTTTTCGATCCACAATACGGATCGGAATTGGACTCGTTTGTTCAGGCACTTCAAACCAAGGGACATTCTTCTCATCAATATGAATGTTTGCCCGTAACCAAGGATGTTTTTTCTGAAGTCTGCCTAAAGCATACTGAATATCTTTTTCCTCAAATACACCACGCAGGCGAAAAGGAATAACGGCATGGAACGGTTCTTTTCCTTCACCCAATAACATGCGCTCTCCAAATAATAATCTTCTTTTCATCTTTTATATTGAAGTTAGTACCGAACGTTCTTGTTTTACAAAATCTTCCAATAAGGCAACGGCCTGTTCATTACCGCCTGCCGTTAAGAAAGCCGCCTGAACTTCTTTGGCCGCATTTCTGTATTTAGGGTTTTCCAAGAGCTCAAAGACGGTTTCTCTAAGGGCATCTATTCGAAGTCGTTTGTATCGGATACTGATTCCACAGCCAGCCTGTTCAATTAACTTGGCGGTATGGAAGTGATCGTAAGCGATTGGTGTAATCAACATGGGAAGGCCATTGGTAAAGGTGTCGTTTACGGTATTGAAACCACCGTGACAAATCACCATATCCATATGCGGCATCAATGTGGCTTGTGGGACAAAACCATTTACGATAAAATTTTCGGGCCATTCGTCAAATATGTCGGGTGGCGTTGCTGCAATAATAGTAACGGGTTGGTCTGCAAATGCTTCAATGAGTTTACCAAAAAAAGCTTTGCGAATATCCACTAATAAAGTACCCAAAGACACAAATATTTTTGGCGTCGTGCTGGCTGCTAGCCGTTCCCAGTCAAAAGGACTATTATTGGGGCGGCCTTTGACCGGACCTACAAATTTCATGTGTGTCGGCACAGTTTCAAAACCTGCAAAGGCTTGTGAGGTGAACACCAGGTTTAATTGATGCGAATGTATAAAAATACCTTCTTCAACAATACCGACTTCTTTTTGTAGCTCTTTGATGAGGTTTTGTTGCCATTCAAATATTTTAGGAGCACTTTTCTCTGTGTCTCCCATGACATCTGGTGGCACGGGGGTTGTCGTCACAGAGGGGATGCGATGTTTGTGTGCGAATAAAGCGCCGCCAAAGGTGATGCAATCATTGATAATCACATCAGGTTGCCAGTGATTGTGTAGTGTTTCTAATCCCGGCATCATCATTTTAGCAAAGGGAACATAGGTTTCTTCCAAAGCTAATTTCATGACTTCCGGTCCCGAACAAGAAGGGCCGTCATCTTGGCGTTTTAAGATCTGCTGAAGTTCATCCTGAAAGGGTATAAGGTCCTTTTCGGGATAGATATAAGTTCCTCCTGTTGGAATATGTTCGTCTGCCAGTGGTGTAATGCCAAACCATTTGACTTCATGACCACGAGCGAGTAAACTGGCACCCAAACTTAATGTCGGACTGATATGTCCAAAAAAGGGTGGAACAACAATGAGAAATTTGGCCAGAGGTTCGATAGAGGTTTGCGCAGGAGCTATGGCATGTTCAAGTAGATCTGCTGCGGTTTTTGTTCCGCCTGCCTTTATAAAAGATTGACGTACTTTGAGGGCGGCTTCACGATATTGCGGCTGATTCAAGATAGTATCAACAGCGTTTCTTAGGTGATTTGCTTTAAATCGGTTAAAATTGAGACGTTCACCTGCACCGGTACGTACGACACGTCCCGCAACATGCGATTGATCGTATGCAATTGGAATAACAACGAGTGGCAGACCATGTGAAAGGGTTTCAGAGACCGTGTTATGTCCACCATGGCACACGACAGCATCTAAATGGGGTAGTAAATCCAATTGTGGGACTTGAGAATAGACCATAAAATTTTCAGGCCACTGATCAAATAGATTGGAATCTGAAACAACTACAACCGTTAAATCTTCGTCCTGAAAGGCATCGATTACCTTTTGAAAAAAGGCTTTCTTATGTTCGTGGTCAAATGTGGTACCTATACTGACTAAAATTTTTTTGCGGGGATTACTTTTCAGCTGCTCCCAATCGAAAGCACAGGACAAACGGCGTTCTGTTAGTACCGGACCTGTAAATTGATAGTTGGAGGTGAGCTCCATTTCTCCAAAGAAATACGGAGAAGTTAATACTAAAGTAAGCAAATCAGAACAAGCCAACGATTGGTTTTCCGTGACACCGAGTTCTTTTTGTAAAGCCATGATCTGCTTGACTTCCCATTCATGCACTTTCGGCAGCTCACTGATAATCTTGATGGCTGCCGGGGCTGTTACGGAGGTCGCATAAGGGCGATTCGCTTTTTTTGCAGCTATTGCCGCAGCAAACAATTGATGATCACCGATTACTA
This sequence comes from Flavobacterium sp. ABG, assembly GCF_001027725.1. NCBI lineage: Bacteria > Pseudomonadati > Bacteroidota > Flavobacteriia > Flavobacteriales > Flavobacteriaceae > Flavobacterium > Flavobacterium sp. ABG. The sequence goes on along the minus strand of NZ_LEKS01000032.1, from coordinate 17,377 downwards.
AATCCGGTTCATAGGCTTCCAACAGCTTAACGATTCCTTTATAACAATGTCTGTTTAAAGGGATCAAAACTTCTTCATATAAAAACTTGATACTATCAATGCCGTAAACGACTTTCTTTGAGATGATATCCAGATAGTGTTCGCTCTCTCTTTTTTCTTCGTCAGTCTGATCGTATTGGATAAGCAATAGTTGCCCGCCTGCAGGAAGTTTGGAGTTTAAGTTTTGGTCCAAACTGATCCACGCTACTTGATGTCCTCTTTCCAAGAGTTCGGCACCAATGCTCAATGTTGGATTTACGTGACCTGTTAACGGGGGAACAACAAATACAAATTTAGCCATGGTTGTGTAATTAATGGTTAGTTAAAAATTGAACAATAGTTTCTGCGATCTGAATGGGCTCCTGAATGGGAATATTGTGATCTCCATCGATGAGTTTTAGCTCGGCTGTACCGATTTGAGAGTGTAACCATTCTCCTGTCGGCTTGCAATTGGAAGCCGATCCATAGAGTAACAGAGTTGGTATGTGTAATTCGGAAATAGGATCGTGATGTAGAAAATGTTTTTCTTTAACCATATCTGCTTTGATGCTCGTCTGATTAAATAAAAACTCGTATAACCGATGGTTTTTTTCCAACTGTCTTTTTCCCATTTGCATTTTTGTGGTATCCGTAAAATTGGCTACATAATGTTCGAGAAATTCCTTGCTATAGGCTTCGATAATATTTCGTGCTTCTTCATCTTTCGGATCCGGTGCTTCGATGATAACCAATTGACCTAAACGTTTAGGGGCTATCAAAGCCGTTTTGAGTGCAATAAGCCCCCCAAAACTATAGCCAACTAGGTGTGCTTTTTTGATTTTGAGATAATCCATCAAGGCGATTAAATCGGATGACATATTTTCTAAATCATAGCCTTCCAATGTGCGCTCACTTCTGCCATGACTCTTTAAATCATACAGGACCACATGAAAGTGCTGCGCCAAAATGGGAGCAATATTAAAATAATAAATAGCAAGATTACTAAACATACCGTGGATCAGTACCACGGTATCTTCAGCCTCTTTATTTAGTTCTTGTATGTGAACTTTTTTATTGTTAACTGTAATTATTGGCATTCGTAGATGTAATTGATGATCTGATTCAGATCAAGATTGATCAGTTCATCAAGATCCATAGAAGACAGCCATCCGGTGAAATCAATTTGATCGCCAAAGTGTGCTTTGATTTTTTCTGAAAAGGAAACAATCTCGATACTGTCCATTTCCAGATCTTTAGTGAACGAACTTTCCGGACTGATATCCATCTCTTCTACAAATTCTTCACCGATAATTTCTGTAATAAAACCCTTTAACAGGTTGAATAACTCCTCATGATTCATTTTTAATGTCGTGTTTAAAGTGTCCATCCGATAATGTAATTTAGGTGTTTGATTGTTTTGATTTCTATTTGATCGATCCATAGATGATCTCCTTGTATGCGTGTTACTTCATATCTTTTTGGGTTTCCTTTTAACCCCGTTCCCAATAATTTTCCATAAGCTTCTTTTGCTACCCAAAATCGGGTGGTCCATTCGGCTTGATCTCGTTCTTTTAATAATGCTGATTCGACATCGGTGAATACCAATTGATAAAATTCAGGGCTGCGTTCGGCAATGATTTCCATGTCAATACCAACAGGTTTATCTTGCCGCGCAATGGCTACTGCATCTTTTCCTTTATGTGCCAATGAGATCTGGATCTGTTCTGTGGCATTTCCTCTGAGATAAGGTTTGCCTGCGTTATCAGAATAAATTTCAAAGGTTATAGGATAATTGGGTTGATTTTTCTGTTCACTCAATAAATGGCGTACGGCATCTTTTACCGCTACACGACTTACCATCCAATTCTTTCTGCGGTTGGGCAGGAGTTCCTGATAGTATTGTTTTTCCCTTTGATTGAAATAACGTTTCAGTATAAAATCCCAAGAAGATACGCGGGAATAGGCCTGATGAAAGAAAAAGACCTGTGGAGCAATTTCTTCTGACAGACGGTTGTGGAGTGGCGACATGGAAACATTCCATAAAGCTTCATCAATTTCTAATCTCCGGTTTTGCCATCCTTTTATGGAGCACCAAACTTTTCCGTTTCTTTGAAGTACAAGATCAGCGATTGCAAATTCATCGTTTAATTCGGTTAATACGCAGGTACATTCAAATTCACCATCCTGATCGTGTATATCTTCGAAGTATTCAATTTGTTTGATTTTTACAGGGAAAGCAATGCGGTCTTTGGTTAAGGTAAGCTGTAACCATAATCCAAATAATTGTCCTGCATTGTCCAATAAGGAACCCTTACCACCATTGCCTTTTATTTGTCCGATAATACCTTTCTCTCCAACGGCTGATATAGCAGTAATACCTTGATAGGCTTCTCCATGAAACATATGTTTCTCATAAATTTCCAAAGGAGTTCGCTCGATAGGTAATCGTTCGCCTATAGACAGATCAAAAGTAGGCAGTTGAGGATGTGACGCTGCTAAAAATACTTCTGCATTGGCAAAATTCTCAATATCCAAATAGGCGTGATTGTTGGAGCGCCAAATGCCTTTTATTGTTTTTTCAAAAGGTTTGGCAACATTCATCCATTGAAATACACTGACGTGCATGATCTTGTGAATTTTTGTTTCCGGTCGCTCCACCTGTGCTGCTTCTGCCAGTAATTCGAAGATCATGGTCATCGGAATCACAGGTTCCATATCTGCCACATCCGACCAGCCTTTGGGTTGACGCAAAAGACTGTGATCAATAAGATAAGGATGTGTCGCCAAATTGACTTGCAATGTTTTTGAAAAAGGATCGTTAATCACTTGTTTTTTCGTCAAGATAGGTGTGGAAATAACAGTTTGTGTATGATTTTCAAAGACGCTCAATACTTCTTCTTGCATTCGGATCATATCGGCGATATTATCTTGAAAGGCCTGAACTAATGGCTGATTTACTTTTGCATTAGTAAAAACCTCCTTTGGTCGTACGGTATCGATAGATTTTCGCAAGTTTTTTATGGCTTCAAGATCACGGATAATCGGAGATCCTAATTGTAATTTTATACCCTTTTTCGGTAGTGTTTTTCTGTGATTTTGAATGTCTAAAAAATCGAGTGCGAGAACTTTACCTTCTACAAATAATGCGGCTACTACCCGTTGCAACTGGGCAAGAGCTGTTCGGGTGGCTACACTTGAGGCAAGTGTACTGAATGCTTTCCCTTTTAACGTATCATCAATAAAACCGATTAATCCTCCTGTACCTACCTGGATAAAAAAACGGACTCCTTCGTCATAAAGCTTTTCCGTCAGTTCTCGGAATCTTACCGGTTGTACAAGATGTTCAGCACTTAGTTTACGGATAGACTGCTGATCTGCCGGATAAGGCAGGAGTGTAGTAGCAGACCACAGCGGGATTTTTGTTTTTTGAAATTGAACTTTTTCCATACCCGCTAAGATCAAAGGCAATTTATCTGCTACAAAAGGAGAATGAAAGCCGGATTGAAAAGGTAAAATCTGGTGGAATATCTGTTTTGATTTTAATAAAGGTGTCAATTGTTGGAGTGCAACAAGAGTACCGCACAGAATTACCTGATGTGGACAATTATCATTTGAAACGTAGAGATTAGGAATTTGTTCAATCAATGGAGTTATGTACTCAAGACCTGCTCCAATGGCAATGAATTTGGAGTCTTTTAGTTCAAATGTTTTTGGATCAAGGACATCGATCAGATCCTTAACTGAACTTGCTTCGGCCAAGTCTGAAGCATATCCCGCCAACCATTCTCCCATACTATGTCCAGCATTCATATCCGGATAGATTTTCAGTTTTTTTAAAGCACTGTCTAGTATAGCACAATTGTTAAAAATGCCTAATGCGTCGTTTAGCAGCCCTTCGCCCCCAGTTTCTATAGGTGCTGTCAATCCAAAATACCGACTGATTGTTGCAACTTCGCCTTTTTCTAAACCATCCAGTCCCGGAAATACAAAGGCCAGTTTGCCACCAGCTTGTAAAAGAGGAGTGGAGGTGTACCATATATCTTGTTTATTGCGCCAAGCATTATTTTTAGACACAATTTTGATTGCTTTTTGGATACGTTCGGGTGTTGGATCAAAGAGTGCAATGCGATAATCGCCATCTCCTAAAGAAGTATCGTTATCTTGAAGTGCAGAAAGCAATGCTTCACGTGTGGATCTGGCAAGTAACAATACGGCGTCTTTTTTGGGTACATGATAGCCTTCGAGGACTACGTGGGCATTGATGCCTCCAAATCCAAATGCGTTTACTGCTGCGATCTTTGGCAGACCTGTTTGTGACCAGTTTTTAGCTTCTTGAACCGGTGTAAATCGGGTGAGCTGCAGGGAAGCAGTTGGGTTTTCACAATATAATGTAGGGGGCAATGTGTCGTGATGCAGGGCCAGACAGGTTTTGATTAAACCCGCCATTCCCGCAGCAGGCATGGCATGGCCTATATTGGATTTGACAGATCCTATACCGGCACGTGTGGTTGCTTCTGCTTTGCCGAAAAATTGAGCCAGAGTTTGTAGTTCTGTTTTATCTCCTAACGGAGTTCCTGTACCATGAGCTTCCAGATAACCGATTTGTTCTTTATCTAAATCGGCATGTGCCCATGCTTGTTCTAATGCTTTTAATTGACCTTTTACCGAAGGGCTCATGACACTTGCTCCATTGCCATCACTGCTTACGCCTACGCCTTTAATGACGGCATAAATTTTATCCTGATCGCGTACCGCATCTTCCAAGCGCTTCAAGATAACAAAACCACAACCTTCTCCAATGAGTAGTCCGTCTGCATCTTCGCTAAAGGGTTTGATTTGTTGCTGACGCGATAATGCACCCAATTGGCTAAAGATGCTCCAAAAGGCAGCATTTTGACCGGTGTGAACGCCTCCGGCAATCATCATATCACTGCGGCCACATTGCAATTCTTGTACAGCACGGTCTACGGCTATAAGAGCACTTGCACATGCCGCATCAACGGTAAAAGCAACACCTCCAAGATTGAATCGGTTGGAGACTAACGAGGCAACAAGGTTGGGTATTAGCCCCATAGCGGTATCTGCAGAAAACCGTCCTTTGCGTTCCTGAAAGGCCTGTTTTATTTTTTCAATGTCTGCAGAAGATACCTCCGGCAATAGTTCTTGTAAAAGGGAGAAGATCTGTTCGCCTGTACGTACAATTTCAATGGCACGTGTAGCTCCGGGTCCTGTGTAGTTTCCTTTTCCGATGATAATTCCCGTTCGTTCCAATGCAACTTTTTTTTGGAATACACCTGCATCTTCTAGTGCTTTTTGAACAAGATCAAGTGTTAACAGATGGTCGGGTTCAGTGCCTTCAACAGCAAGCGGTAAGATACCAAATGCGGTAGGGTCGAATTCATAATCCGGAATAAACCCACCACGATTACAATAAAAGCGGTCCATAGCTTCTTTGCTATCGCTAAAGTGGATAGGGTCGATGCGTTCTGCGGGGGCTACTTCTGTGGAGTCGACTTTATTGATGATATTCTGCCAGAACGCCTCAGCGTCTTTTGCTCCGGGAAACAGGCAAGATAAACCTATAATAGCAATATCTGTTTTTTTCATAGTAGACGAATACAGCGGTTTTTACCAATTTTTACCGGACATAATTAATACTTGACTTTCGGTTCCATACTTGATTTCGTTAAGGAATAGCTCTTTCCCTTCCTCTAGTGGTATCAACGAAATTCCACGACGTTCGTACTCATTTTCCAATGATGAGGTAACCATTCCTGCCCCTTTCCATGGCCCCCAGTTGATGGAGATTACTTTTCCTTTCAACCTTTTGTTTAAGGCATTGGCATAATCATCCAACACACTGTTTGCTGCTGCATAATCGGTCTGTCCTCTGTTACCATAGACGGAAGCGATGCTTGAAAACAGGACTACGAATTGGCAATCGGAACGCAATTGTTCCGCCAGTACACGTAAGGGTTTTACTTTTGTGTCAAAAACACGTTCAAAGGAACTGGTTGTTTTCTGTTTGAAAAGTTTGTCTTCCAAAAGACCTGCACCATGAATGACACCATCCAATTGTCCGTATTGTTCATAAATATGATGGAGTAGTTGTGTCAATCCTTCTTCATCACAAAGGTCTAAGGAGTGATATACTACTTTATTTCCCAATTGTTCCATGTGGTGAATGGTACTCAGGATTTGATTGTTTTTGAAAATACGAGAGGTCTCTTTTTCAATTTGAGGTGGCGTGGTGAAAGTACCGCTTTTGATGAGGTAGCTTCTGATTTCTTCTCTCGATTTCATTAACTCGACTTCTTTTGAATCGGCGATAACTTCTCTCGGATCTATTGATCTGCCGACAAGAATGTAGGTACATGGATAAGCTGCTGACATATGTTTGACCAGTTCAGAAGTAATGCCTTGCCCGCCTCCGAGGACTAAAACAACAGATTTTTGATCCAGTTGGACATGTGCTTGGTCAAGAGCTGTTAACATGGGCGAAGGTATCATGTCGACTTTATGTCGTTGATTGTCTTTATAAATGACTTCAACTGATTGGTCTGTTGTCAGGATCTCGCTTAATGCAATTGCTGCTATTTGATCCGTTTCCTGTGCCGTATTGAGACTGATTAGCCTGAAGTTAATTTGTTCAAACTCGCGGGCTAAACTTTTGAATAAGCCTGGATAACCCTGATAATGACGCAATGCACGGAGGTCTTTTAATTCTTCAACATGTGCGGGGATATCTGAGATCAAATAAATCCATTGCGCTTTTTCAAGATCCATCTTTTTAATTAAACCAACGTGGTCGATGATGCTATGTTTGACAGTAGCGGAGCCTATATCGGAAATAATCAGTCCATCAAAAATGCTCAGATCTTCTTCAACATGAACCAATTGTACAATTGCACCATGTTGTTCCAGTATCGTTTTAATTGCTCCTGTTTGAGTTCCATTGTCCGGAGCTATTGCAAATAACTTTCCTTTCAGTATTTCAGTATTCTGTCCTTCGGGAATAGCAGTCGGTATTAAATCAAATCGCAGGCGTGTTACTAAACTTTGTACGGGTTCAGTTGTGCTCATTTCACTTATCCAGATTGCCAGACCATTTAGCGTTTTTATGGCTGCTAATTTTTCCATAAGATCATCAGCTTGCTCCTGGTCAGCACCAAATCCGATTTTGACTTTTAGATCGCCGATAATTTCCATTCGTTTAATGGAATCGATACTTAAATCGGCTTCCAGATCCAGATCCAGTCCTAACATTTCTTTTGGATAGCCGGTTTTTTCACTTACGATATCTAAAATGATAATTTGTAGTTCTGCAAGTGTACAGGTAGTTTTATCTGTTGTTAGAGGTGATTCGTGTGATAATTCAATTTTTGTTGTAGTTGAATCAACAGCCCCGGTGTATTCAGTAAGCCAGGTTAGAAGTCCATTTAAAGTCTTTATTGCCGACAGTTGTTCCATGACCGTATCTTCATTTTCTTGAGCAACGGTAAGTATGCCGAGTTCACTGCGGAGTGTTCCGATGATTTCAATTCTTTTAATAGAATCGATACTGAGATCCGCTTCCAGATCCATTTCCATTCCTAACATTTCTTGTGGATAGCCTGTTTTTTCGCACACTACCGTTAACAACAAGGATTTGATATCTGTTGCTGGTGTTTGTACGGTTACTTTAGAGATCGGTTTATCGTTGGTAATTAGCGTTGATACTAATGGATCAGCGGGTCTAATTTCTACTGCTGCAGCATAAACGGGAACGGGACTTATTTGTCCTTGCTGTCCTAAGAAGGAAAGCATGACATCTCGTTGTGCTTGGATCAACATCTTCATGCCGTTTAGATATTCCTGTAGAATGTGCTCTACGGCAGGTTGTGTCTCAGGTGTTTGGATGATCGTAGCATTTGTCATTTGAATGGGAGTTACTATAGGCAGCGCACCATGAGCAGGTAATGTACCTGTTGTCGGATGAGCGGCTTGTCCATTTACGCGCCAAATCGTTGGGCTTTTTTGGTAAAGGTCAGGTTGATCGATCTGGATTAAAGTCGCGTGTCTGTCTTCAAAAAGTTTATTTAAATTAAAGGTGCGGCCCGTTCCAAGGTATTGCGCAAGCATACAAAGGAGATGGGTAAGACTGTTACGGTTGTTATCGTCGACATGTAGTGTCAGCTCCTCTTGGTTTAAGCAAGCTTTTGTTAATCCGGACAGTACTTTTCCGGGACCTACTTCAATAAATATCCTCGCTCCATCGGCATACATCGCTTGGATTTCGTCAGCAAAATGTACAGGTTGAACCAAGTGATCGGTCAATTGTACTTTGATATCAGCTGCCAAATTTGGGTATAAGGTTGCTGTGGTGTTGGACCAAACCGGAATCTGCATTTCCTGAAAAGGAACTTCTTTCAAGACATTGGCATACAAATCTTTCGATTTACTTACCAAAGGACTGTGAAAGGCACAGGCGACCTCTAGTTTTTTGTATGAAATACGTTCGTTTTTAAGTAGCACTATGAATTTGTCAATGGCTGCAGTGCTTCCGGCAACAACGCACTGAGTTGGGGAATTATAATTGACAGGATAGCAATCTTGATGTTGGTCAAGAATCGTTTTCAAGCGATCTGAATCGATGTTTAGGGCTACCATAGTTCCGGGATCACCATCTTGAATAGCATCTAAAATAGATTGTGCCCGTTTGCTACTGAGTTCAACCAACTGTTGCTCGTCAAATACACCGGCAAAACATAATGCGGGTAACTCTCCATAACTATGTCCTGCCAACATATCAGGTATAATGCCGAATGACTGTAGCAATTGAGCTAAGGCAAGATCTACAATACCTAAAAGAGGTTGTGCCAGACGTGTATCTTTAATAGTTTCTTTTTGTGTTTTTAATATCGCGGTATCAAATGTAGCGGAAGGAAAGACCACTTTTTCTAAATCCGGATATTGTGCGATAATTTTGCGCAAGGACGGAAACAGTACAAATAGCTCTCGTGCCATATGAAGGTGTTGGCTGCCTTGACCGGGGAACAGAAATGCAGTTTTACCGGCTCGTTTGTTGACAATAAAGATGTCTTTACTTTCAATGCCCGTTAACAAGAGTTCTATTTTCATGACCAAATCTTCGGCCGTATCTGCCACAATACTTAGTTGAATCGGTTTTTCGGAACCGGCGACTAAGCTGTAGGCAATGTCTTTTAAGGTTAGGCTATCATTGATTTCCAATAAAGTTTTTACCTGTCCTAATTGAATTTTGGCTTGATCATAATCGTCACCACGGAAGACAAATAGTTCGGATGGCCAAGATTGTAGTATGGCGACTTCTTCTTTTTGAGGATGATTTTCGATTACCATATGAAAATTGGTACCGCCAAAGCCAAAGGCGCTAATACCGGCATAACGCTTTTTTTCAGACCACAATCCTGTTGCTGCATGAAATGCAAAAGGGCTTGTATCTGCATTGAAGTAGGCATTGGGCTGTTGGAGATGAAGAGTAGGAGGTTTTACGCCATGGAATACTGCCATAGCGGCTTTGATAAGTCCAGCCAGACCGGCAGCACATTTGGTATGCCCAATTTGGGTTTTTACAGATCCCAGATGTGTCTGAGCCGGTAAAGCTCCCGACCTGCTAAATAAATTGGTGAGCGCGGTAAGTTCCGTTTTATCTCCAACTATTGTTCCGGTACCATGAGCTTCAACTAAACCAACTGCTGCTGCACTGATCCCTGCTTGATCATAGGCACGTTCTAATGCGCGTACCTGACCAATTTTTCGCGGTGCTGTAAGACCAAGGGCTTTACCGTCGCTGGATCCTCCAACACCTTTAATAACGGAATAAATACGGTCACCATCACGTACGGCATCTTCATATCGTTTTAAAACCAAAATGGCTACCCCTTCGCCAAGAGCAATACCGTCAGCAGCACTGTCAAATGTTGCGCAACGTCCTTTGCGGGAGAGGGCATGTGTGCTGGAAAACATCAAATAATCGTTGATACCATTATGTAAATCGACTCCTCCGGAAAGTACCATATCCGATTTGCCTAATATCAGTTCTTGGCATGCTAAATCAATGGCAGCCAGTGAGGAGGCACATGCAGCATCTACGGTAAAATTTCTTCCACCCAGATCCAAACGGTTTGTGATTCTTCCGGCAATAACATTGGCTAATATACCTGGGAACGAATCTTCGGTGGTATGTGGGAATGCTTTTTCTACTTCTTCATGAAGTTCTCCAAAAACTTGTTTATAATAACCTCTGAAACTGTAGCTGTTGGCAAGATCATTTCCACCTTCAGCACCAATTATAACCGATATATTTTCTCTATTGATTTGTTTTTCACCATAACCGGCATCTTCCATGGCACGTTTGGCAACGAGTAAGGTTAAAAGCTGTGTGGGCTCTATCGCTGCAAGTGATTGTGGTGGAATACCAAATTCTAAAGGGTCAAAATCTATTTTTGGAATAAAGCCACCCCATTTTGAATGGGATACATCTGAACCAGTGGAATCGGGTTGGTAATAGATCTCTTTATTCCATCGCTCGTCCGGTACTTCGGTGACACAGTCTTTTCCAAGAATGATATTACGCCAGTATTCTGCTAAATTTTTGGCACCCGGGAACACGCATTCCATACCTATAATAGCGATGTCCAACGCTTTTTCGGTTGATGAAGGTTCTTGTGGTAATACTGCCTGTTTAATATATTTTTGATTGTCGATAGCAACGTCACGGTGCAGTGATTCCAATGTAATCACTTGGTTGTGCATGGTGGCTATTTGTCCGATCATATACATGCCCAAATCGAGCTGTTGGTTTTGAGGTATAGTAACGAGTGCTTCACCTTGACGGTCAATACCTTTTGCTGCAATCCTGAGACGTCCTACATTCAGTTTTTCAAGCTGTTCCCAAATTTGCTTTTTGTCCATTCCAAGGGCTAGCAGTTTTTTCTTTTCCTCCTCAAAATGTAAGGCGAATGTCGTATTTAAACAACGTGTTTCATGACCTGGTGCGGTTTCCAGCAAAACGGTATCTTTGGCTTGCATCGCTTGTTGCTGGAACTCTTGTTGAATGGCACCTGTACGCACAGCTTCCTGTGTATACAAATAGGCTGTTCCCATCAATACACCAACCTTTACACCTCGGGCCGCCAGAGGGGCAGCCATTATAGAGACAAAGGCCGTGGAAAAAGCATTATGAATTCCACCGGCAAAAAATACACTTATATTTTCCGGATGATCTTCTTTTAAGATGCGCTCGATTTGTTTTTCCCAAAGTACGGTGCTGGAGAGTGGGCCAACATGTCCACCACATTCCCGACCTTCAAAGACGAAATTTTTGGCACCTTCTTTTAGGAAAATATCCAATAATGCAGGGGATGGGACATGTAAAAAGGTTGTGATACCGGCTTTTTCAAATACTTTAGCTTGTGCAGGTCGCCCTCCCGCGATCAGTACTACCGGAGGTTTTGCTTCAAGGATATAAGCGGTCTGTTCTTCTCGCAATTCTTGTGGTGCAAAACCTAATATTCCTATACCCCAAGTTTTATCGCCGGCAAGTTTTTGAGTTTCTACAACTAGTGCTCTTGCTTGTTCACCTTTGAGCAAGGAAAGCGCGATAAAAGGCAAAGCTCCCGTTTCTGCTACAGCATTAGCAAATGCCGGAACATCACTCACGCGGGTCATGGGGCCTTGTGCAATAGGGTAGCGCAGGCCAAGTTGTTTTGCCAATGGATTGTTCTGGTCAATAATTGGTGTTGCTTTTGCTTGTTTCAGATGGCCATATAGGGCTTCTTTAAATCCAAAAATCAATTTTTTTAGCGTTTTGAAATTTTCATGCAGGTCCGTTGCTAAAGCAATATCTTGTCCCATAGGAATGTAACTCCTGTTAAGGTCAAGGTCATTAAAATACTGTTCTAACTCTTCGATAGAAACATTTTCAGATAAAACAGGTGAATTGGGTCTAACCAATACGCGATGATGTGCGATGATCTTGGTTTCTGTCCCATTTAATTTTGAACATAGATTTTTAAGGTCTTGAGGAATGGTACTTTCCGGATATAGTGCCAATTGACTGTCTAATACAATACCTTTTGCGCCAAGTGCTGTTGCAGCAGCGGCCGTATGGAGGCCTATTCCTCCTTGTATCCATACCGGTATGGTATTGATTTCTTGTATGATACGTTGAAATAGAACAAAGGTAGATTCATAACCAACTAATCCTGCAGCTTCATTTCCTTTCACAATAATTCCAATAGCTCCCAGTTGCTCGGCTTCTCTTGCTTGCTCAAGATTACTTACCTGATAAATCCGTGATACATTAGGATAGGTGTTTATTGCGATCCCAAAGGGAAGGATAACTAGACTTACCTGTTCGGACAGTTGAAGTGATGTTAGCTTGTCATTTGTGAGATAGATACCGTAGGAAGGTATACTGATGCGGTCAAGTTGATTTAATGCTTCTTGAGCGATTGTTAGATCATTTCCTAAACTTAATACGGGGAATGCTCCGGCCTGATGTAGTGTAGACATCAAATTGACGTCAGGCTTTTCAAAAGGTGTTATTCCTATAATGGTTAAATTTTTCATTCGTTGATGATATTTAATTTATATATGGGGATAATAAAATTATAATTAAGACCTTAGGAGTAATATTCGCTAGTGAGGCATAGTAGAGTAAAAGTAGTTAATTTCTGCTAAATTTGTAAGTGACAATGTTAATTTTATGGTTATTTTTTTACATAAATGAAGAATAGTGGATTGTCATTAGTCTGGCGCTCAGAAATTAATTTATTTTTCAGGCCTTTTTAGGGATGTTTTTGATTTTTTCGTACGGTTATCTACTGTGTTTTTTTCTTTTTGGTAACATTCAGATCTTCATTAGTAATGACTTGATAACTTTGGACAGGTAAAGGAATTTTGATGAGATGTTACCTTTTAATGAATTGGTTCTTGGTGGAGATCTGGGGATTGTAGGCAGACTTTAATTGCTCGTTTTTCATGTTTTTTTGTTTGATTATCGGGAGCATGGAAGCAGGATCAGTTTTGCTGTAGAAGTTTCTATTGGCTTCATAACATTTATGTTAAGGCATAATGTTTTTTGTTAATCAAAGAATAAATACTATTATTTAGAATTCTTTAACCTCTTAGAGCTATGAGTAGTTGACCGCTTTCTGTTTTAGTATCCATTAAAGTATCACCTCCACTTTTGAATACTTATTCTAAATGTCTAAAATACTTTTTTAAATCAGAGAGATAAAAAAAATGGCTTTCTATCACTTAAAAACAGGTAGAACTACGCACGATAATCAAAGTTTTAGTGAGTTTATTTGTTGTTAATAAAGATTTTATTCACATAGTATAAATCAAACAACTAAACTCCCTGATCATGGAAAACTACTTACATGGCTTACTCGATGAAGAAAAAGACCCAATTATTAAGCAATATTTAAAATATATAGACGAAGGAATTCCGCATACTGATAAGCAAAAAGACGTATTAATCATTGGTGCCGGAATGGCCGGAATGGTAGCTGCAGCGATGTTAAAGGAAGCGGGCCATAATGTAACGATAGTCGAATCTAATACCCGTGTTGGTGGAAGGATTAAGACTTTCCGAAATTCTACGGACAAGAAATATTTTGAAGACGATACCGTTTATGGCGAAGCCGGTGCAATGCGCATCCCGACTATACATAACATGGTACTCAGATACATCGAAAAACTCGGACTCAAAACAGAGCCTTTTTATTATTTGTCTGTCGATAAGGCTCAGGCAATTGCACATCAGGCAGATCCTGCCAAACCGGAACCGGATGTTACAAGAAACTCTCTTTTCTATATTAACCGAAAACGTGTTGTTCAAAATGAATATATTCCAAAGGATAAGAAGAAAATTGTCGATGTAAATGAATTGCTCGACTTTAATTTGGGTAGTAGCGAAAACATGCGTGCCGACCAGTTAATGGCGAATCTCATCAATCCGCTTAAAGATTTTATTGCAGAAGATCCGAAGAAAAACTGGCCGTTGCTGATTGAGCGTTACGGAGAATATTCGATGCGTCGTTTCTTGAAAGAACATTCCATGTACTCAGAAAATGCTATCGAAATGATTGGCGTCATTCAAAACCTGGAATCCAGGATGGCTTACGATTTTATCCAGAGTTTTATAGAGCAGAATATTATTAAAGATTCTACGCAATTTATGGAAATCGTAGGAGGATGTGACATGCTGCCCAATGCCTTTTTTAAAGCCCATAAACTAGAAGAAAATACCTATTTCGATTGCAGGATGACAAAAATGATGCTTGTCAATGAGAAGGTAAAAATAGAGGTAAACATAGAGGTGAAGCGCGACTCCCAGTTTTATGAAGATGCAGGGTACAAAGCATTAGAAACATCTGTTAGTGATATGGAATTTGATGAAGTAATTGTGACTATACCTTTTTCGGCACTAAGGCACGTTTATGTAACACCACAATTCGAGCAAGAAAAACGAAAAGCAATTCGGGAATTGCATTATGATTCTGCTACTAAAATATTGCTTGAATTTCGTGAAAAATGGTGGCAGGAAGCACCGTATAATATCGTTGGGGGTGGTACAATTACTGATTTTTCCAACCGTTTTACGTATTATCCGAGTAATGATTTAGGAAGTAAAGGGCATGGTGTAGTACTGGCTTCCTATTGCTGGTCAGACGAAGCGAGCCGCTGGGATTCTATGGATGATGATGACAGGTATTTCTATGCACTTAAAAATCTTGCCATTATGCACTCCGATGATAAGAAAGAACAGCAACGCATTATCGACCTTGCGGTAATCACTTCAAGCATCAAAAACCGCAAAGGGGAAACCGGAAAATTAATTGGTGCCGCAACACAAAGCTGGATGCGCGATCCTTATGCCTATGGCGAAGCGGCAATCTTTAATCCGGGTCAGCTGCAGTTATTACAGCGTCATATCATTTCGACCGATTGGCAAGGAAAAGCACATTTCGCTGGAGAACATACTTCGCTGAAACATGCCTGGATAGAAGGTGCTATCGAGTCCGGAATCCGTACTGCACTGGAAGTTAACGAAAATACTGGTAATCTCAATAACCCGATTTAAGATGTCAGAGAAAAAAATATCAGTAGCAAAATACCTGCAAATACGCCTTGAACAATTAGGTCTCACCCACTTATTTGGTATTGCGGGCAATTATACCGCACCGTTTTTAAATACGATCCTTGAGGACAAAAACGCGAAAATTAAAATCGTTAATGATACAAATGAAATAAATGCCGGACACTGTACTGATGCTTATGCAAGACAAAACGGTTTTGCGGCAGTAGCAGTAACTTATGGAGTGGGAGCGTTTACATTGTTGAATTCCGTTGCGGGTTCTTATGTAGAACATTGTCCTGTACTTGTCATTAATGGGGCTCCGACCAACAAAGATCAGCAGCGAAGCCTCGTTCAAGGCATGCTGGCATCGCATATGACAGGTGATATGTATAGTAACATCAATGTGTTCCGAAACGTTACCGTTGCGGCAGAACAAATCACAGGTTCATCAGATGCTCCTTATAAAATTGATGCAGTGCTGAATGCCTGTATTTTATATGGAAGACCGGTTTACCTTGAGGTTTTTGAAGATGCATGGCGAATGGAATGTAATCCGCCTGTCGCTCCATTGGTAGAAAGAGAGACATCAAAATGTCAAACAAGCGCACGCAAGGCAGCACAAAGAGTCGCTGCGATGGCTCGTGGAAAAGAAATCATTTTCTGGGGCGGAATTGAAATCCAGCGCTACGGTATTCAAAAAGAATTCCTGGATCTGATTGAAACTACCAATACGGAATTTGTAACTTCCATACTCGGGAAATCAATCGTATCCGAAAACCATCCTAAGTTCAAAGGGGTTTTTAATGGCAAGGCATCTCCAAAAGATGTCAAGGAACAATTCGAAAAAGCCCAGTTAAAAATAGGCCTTGGTGTATGGACCACCGGTAAAAACCTAGGTGGTTTTGATGTTTGGAAAGACGATACTGTACTTGCCAATCACAGCGGTGTCAGGATAGGTCCTTCTTATGTAGCGAATGTATCGCTAAGGGATTTTATGATATTCCTGAAAGAAGAACTTACCAAAGTTACCTTTAGTGCCTACGAAATGTATGACACAAATTACCTGCCTGAATCATTTTTTGTAGCTGATGATGAGATAACGGAAAAAGAGAAACCAGCCCTTACCTACGATACTTTTTTCCAACGTATCAATAGCTTTATAAATGGTAGTTATATAGTAGTTGCCGATGCCGGTTTTCCTTTATTGGGTGCCCAAGGCATTCGTATTGCAGAACCTAATGGATTTGTGGCGCAGGCATCATGGCTTTCTATCGGTTATTCTGTACCTGCTGCAACCGGAATAAAATGTGCCAGACCTGATAAAAGACCGGTAGTATTTGTTGGAGATGGTGCTTTTCAGGAAACCTGTCAGGCAATATCAACACAGAATAAATTGAAACATGATACTATTGTTTTTGTGTTGGATAATGGTATTTATGGTATTGAACAAATGCTTGTGAATCCAAATCCTTTCCGTGGCGCTGACAAAGTAGAATATAGTATCCCCGATTTAAACAGCGTTTATGACTACAATGAAATGCATCGTTGGAAATATGCCAAGCTCGTTGATGTATTTGGAGGCAAAGGTTTTGAAGTTAGCAGTCTCGACGAACTCGAAGAAGTTTTGGAACAACTTGATACGATTAAGGAAAATACAATTATACATGTGAACATTCCAAAGACATCTATTCCGGAAGCGATTGCTTACAAAACGGAAGAGCCGGGTGAGGATGAATTTTTAGATAAAGACTGGAATTTATGTTAAGTTAAAAATCAGAGACTTTGTTGTATCTGTGTGTAACTTGTTGTCTTTAGTGCTTTGAAAAATATTATATGAATACCAAAGGACATTGTTATCCTACAATAGTAATTTGCAGAGCGCACATTAGTATCTATATATCGTATGAGGTTTTGAAAATTTTCATTAAAGCTTGGTAGATGTTGTAAATTATGTAAAAATAGAGTTCGTAGAATCAATGTTTTTGCTGAAATAGCATAAAAGAAAGAATAATCTTAAAATTGCTTAAAGAGTTTTTTAGTGTAAACTTTATGTTATCAGATTGTTATGAAAAACTTTGAAAAAAAGAGTAAAAAAAGAGGGTTAAAAGTATTGTAAATGTGAATTAAAGATGTAGTTTTGCACCCGCTTTGCAACACAAGCGAAAATAAAAAGAAACACACGTTCGTAGACATATTGAATTGACAGCCGTTTTAACAGAGATGTTAAAACAAAAGAATAAGAGTAAT
>NZ_LEKS01000031.1:0-24373 GCF_001027725.1 Flavobacterium sp. ABG | reverse complement strand
TTTGTCCTTTCGACGAAGGAGAAATCTCCGCAAGAAACTCCATAAATACGAGCTTGTAAACGAAGGCCTCTCCTTCGTCGAAAGAACACAAAACGGGAACAGTAGTAGCATTTGCTGATTTAATTGACTTAAGTCCACGCGCAGAACGCCCTCGCCAGCGCCGAACAGATCAAAAGTTCTTTCTCTAACTTGTGCCAAGCCCCAAATCCCTCCAAAGGTTTTACCCATACATCATAAAAAAAGCTCTGATTTCTCAGAGCTTCCATTTATTTTCGATAAGGTGAATCTAATTATTCAGCAATTTTACTTTTAACAACTAATCTGAAACCTTCTCCGTGAATGTTTAAGATCTCTACATCTTCATCTGCTTTTAGATATTTTCTAAGTTTAGCGATATAAACGTCCATACTTCTTGAAGTAAAATAGTTATCGTCTCTCCAGATTTTAGTTAGCGCTAATTCTCTTGGCATCAAATCATTTTCATGAAGAATAAGCATCTTAAGCAATTCGTTCTCTTTTGGAGATAATTTAATTGCTTCATCATTTTCAAAAGTTAAGAATCTAAGTTTAGAGTTTAAGTGGAATTTACCAATATTAAACTCAAATTGCACTTGTTCTGCTTTTGTATCCGCAGATTTTCTCTGGATAATGGCTTTGATTTTCATCAATAAAACTTCTGAATCAAAAGGTTTATTTAAGTAATCATCAGCACCTGCTTTGTATCCTTTTAACACATCCTCTTTCATTGATTTTGCGGTTAAGAAGATAATTGGCACTTCGCTGTTTTTCTCTCTAATTTCTTTTGCTAAGGTATAACCATCTTTATACGGCATCATTACATCAAGAATACATAAATCATATACATCTTTCTTGAATTTTTCGAAACCTTCCATACCGTTTTTAGCTAAAGTAACTTCAAAGTCATTTAACATTAGATAATCTTTAAGAACTGCCCCAAAATTAAGGTCATCTTCTACTAAAAGTATTCTTTTGTTATTATTTTCCATATTTTAATTTATTAATGGTATTTTTATTATAAAGGTGCTACCTTTTCCTTTTTCGCTTTCAACATATACTTGACCATTGTGATCCTCTACTATTCTTTTTACATATGCAAGGCCTAAACCATGTCCTTTTACATTATGTAAGTCTCCGGTATGTTCTCTGTAAAATTTCTCAAAAACTCTTTTCTGAGCTATCTTACTCATCCCTAAACCATTATCTTTTACTTTTATCAGAATCATGTCTTTGACATTTTCTGTAAAAATTTCAATTTCAGGTATATCTGGCGAATATTTTATTGCGTTTTCTAAAATATTTACCAAAACGTTTGTAAAATGAACTTCATTGATCAGACAGGTTGTTCTTGCAGCATTCAAATGCTTCACAACAGTTCCTTGTCTGTCTTCTAAAATTAAATTTACGTGCTCAATTGCATCATCAATAATATCGTGAACGGCAGTTGGCTCTTTTGAAATATCCAATTCTCTTTTTTCTAATTTAGAGATTCTAAGAACATTCTCTACTTGTGCGTGCATCCTCTTGTTTTCATCTCTAATCATCTGAAGATATCGGAAAACCTTTTCTTTATCTTCGATAATCTTCGGATTCCGAATGGCGTCAAGCGCTAAATTTATTGTTGCAATCGGAGTTTTAAACTCATGCGTCATATTATTTATAAAATCGGTTTTGATTTCAGAAATATGCTTTTGTCGTATTAATTGATTTAACGCACTTGTATAGGCAACTATTATAATTAATGTAAAAATTATTGATAGTATCGTAATACTTAATAACTCAGATAATAAAAACTTCTTTTTATGCGGGAAGGTGATAAACAATTCATATTTACTGTTTCCTTCATTGTCCGTATATATAGGTACATGATAACTTGCGTCTTTGTCATAATGAAAACCTTCTGATTTCACTTTTGTTGCCAGGCCACTATTTAAAACACCATATTCAAATTTGGTTTTAACACCATATTCTTCTAATTCCTTTTTTAATAGTTTTTGAAGCTTATCTCCGGTAATTCTTCCTTCTATTGGGGTTAAAGAAGCAATATCTTTGTACTGAATTTGTTGTTGTACTTTATTTAAAATGTCTAAACTACCTGATTTCTCTATTTTAAGATCCGGTATAACGGTTTGATTCAACGAATTATTGTCAATACCATTATTATTGTAAACTTCTGTAACGCGTTTTGCACTGAAATTTTTAAATCGCTCGCTGCTGAATTTTTTATTAAAAAGCGAACCATTTATATCATAATCCTCAGAGGTCAGCGTATTAGAATAAATAATGGTTTTATTTGTTTTTGTATTTCTTTGAACGTAATAAACCTGAAGCAAATCTTCTTTTTTCGGAGTTTTACCGGTACTGTCTTTTATTCTGTTGTATTTGTCATAAAAACTGTACTCTTCCTGCTGCTCAAGCTTGTCTGCAACATTTCCAATTACCTGAGTAACATGATACTTAAACTGTTCGTCATTGTTCTTAAACGAAGAGTTAAACCAATATACTTGAACCAGAATTATCCCAATTAAGGACAAGCTCATCAGTAAAACAAGTATTCTAAAAAATAATTTATTCATCGAAACAAAATTAATATTTTAACAATATACTAAATAATACATTAACCAAATATTAACATTTAAGACTGATTTTGTTTTATATTTAAAATTTTAAGAATTTTAACAACTTCTTCTCTAGCTTTTTTAAGATTCTCGTTATTAATTACAAAATTGCTTCCAGAAATGCGTTTTTCATCATTCCATTGCATTTTCATGCGGCTTAAAACATGCGCTCTTGTGGTATTGTCACGTTCTAAAACCCGTTTAATTCTTATTTCTTCCGGGGCAGTAACTGTTATTATAAAATCACATTCTTTATAACGACCGCTTTCAAATAAAATTGCGGCTTCGTAAATTATATATTCGTACTTTTCATGTTGCAATAACCATGCCTCGAAATCCGCTTTAACGGCAGGATGCACAATTGCATTTAACTGGTCTAACTTCTCCTTATCTTTAAATACGATCTCAGCCAGTTTAGGTCTGCTTAAAACATTATTCTCGAAAACAGTATTTCCGAAAATCGTTTTTATCTGTTCTAGAATAACTTCAGACTGCATTATTTTTCTGGCTCCATCATCTGCGATATAAACCGGAACCCCTAACTCCTTAAAATAGTTCGCGATTGTTGTTTTACCACTTCCAATGCCACCTGTCAAACCAATAACTTTTGTCATACTACAATTTAAAAAACATACGAGGAAACGCCTCTTGCGGTTTTTTCTTTAATAGAATAATCTTAACAAATGATTTCAAGAACCCGGTTCCATAACCGTAGAACTGTTTCCAAACTGCTATTACTGACAAATACCCTATTTTAATGCTTTTATTCTGAATGCTGGCAGTAAGAAAAATAATAACGAAATATACAAAATATATTTGTAAGAAAAGGTCAATATTAAAAATTAACAATAAAAAAGCTACTAACAAGCCGATTATAAAAGCTGTCGGAAAGAAAAAAGTAATTTTATTGTGCTCCGGATACCAACTGTTCAAAATAGGTCTCGCGATTCCAAACTTATGTACTTGAATCGAGAACTTTTCCCAGTCTATTCTACGTTTGTGATACACAAATGCATCAGGAAACAATCTGGTTTCAAAACCTAAATTCCACAAACGAATCGATAGATCCGGATCTTCTCCGGGATGAATATTTCCAAAACCGTTTGAAACTTCAAAAGCTTTCTTCGAAATTCCCATATTAAAACTTCTTGGCTGAAATTTGGTGATTTTCTCAGATCCCCCACGAATACCTCCTGTAGTAAGAAAAGAAGTCATCGCAAAGTTGATTGCCTTCTGAATATCAGAAAAGCTATCCAGGGCCTTATCAGGTCCTCCAAAACAGTCCACATAATTAGCATTAAGTTCTTTTCGCACTTCGGTCAGATAGTGAGGTGGAATAATACAATCAGAATCAAAAATGATAAAGTAATCCCCTCTCGCCTTTTGCATCCCAAAGTTCCTTGAATCTCCCGGTCCTGAATTCTGTTTGAAATAATAGGAAATATTAAGTTTTCCCTGATACGTCATCACCACTTCTTTACATGGTATTGAAGAACCATCTTCAACAAGAACAATTTCAAAAGCTTCATTATAATCAGATTTAGATAAACTTTCTAAAAGTTCATCAACTTCGTCTGGTCGATTATACACGGGTATAATTAAAGAAAAAATCATAATGGAATAGGGGGTATTAGAGTAGTAACTGTTTTAAGCTTAAAAATTTCAACAAAGATATGGTATATTCACAAAAAAACCATCAACTTTTGGTTGATGGTTTTATATATGATAAGCGGTACTTATATAATACTTTCAATATTTACAACTTCATTTACATCTGCTTTGTAGTCAACTCCTGCAAATTCAAATCCAAATAAATTTAAGAAGTCATTTTTGTATCCTGCTAAATCTCCAATTCCAGGTAAAGATTCTGTAGTTGCCTCTAACCAAAGTTTAGCTACTTTTGCCTGAACATCTTCACGCATTTCCCAATCGTCGATTCTGATTCTTCCTTTATCATCTGTTGGAACTGCTGATCCGGAATACAATCTGTCCTGAAACAAACGTTGAATTTGCTCGATACAACCTTCGTGAATTCCTTCTTCTTTCATGATTTTATACAACAAAGAAATATACAATGGAATAACCGGAATTGCAGAACTTGCCTGAGTAACCAAAGCTTTATTTACTGATACATACGCTTTCCCTCCTACTGATTTCAAACTTTCAGTGATCGAAAATGCCGTAGCTTCTAAATGATCTTTTGCACGACCGATTGTTCCTTTACGGTAAACTGCCTCTGTTAATGATGGCCCGATATATGAATAAGCAACTGTTGTAGCTCCTTCAGCTAATAAATTTTCTTCTTTTAAAGCATCCATCCACATGGTCCAGTCTTCACCACCCATTACAGCAACGGTATTTTCGATATCATCGTCATTAGCCGGTGCAATCGAAACTTCTGTTACATTTCCGGTATGAAAATCAACTGTTTTGTTTGTGAATGTTTGTCCGATTGGCTTTAAAACAGAACGGTGCAAAACTCCTGTTACAGGGTGCAAACGTACTGGCGAAGCCAAACTGTAAATTACAAGATCTACTTGTCCTAAATCAGCTTTTATTAAATCTAAAGTTTGTCTTTTAATTTCATTTGAAAAAGCATCACCGTTGATACTTTTTGCATATAAACCTGCATTATGCGCTTCAGTTTCAAAAGCCGCAGAATTGTACCAGCCCGGAGAAGCTGTTTTTCCTTCAACTGGTGGTTTTTCAAAAAACACTCCAATTGTAGCTGCATCAGATCCGAAAGCACTTGTAATTCTGGAAGCTAATCCAAAACCTGTTGACGCACCAATAACCAATACTTTTTTAGCTCCGGCAATTGGTCCTTTTGATTTGATATATTCTATTTGATTCTTAACATTTTGCTCGCATCCTTTTGGGTGTGATGTCAAACAAATAAATCCTCTCATTCTAGGCTCTATAATCATATTTTTTTTATTTCAATTTTAGCTTTATTCTTTTTATACCGAAATACTATTGAATACAGTATTACTTAATAATTTTATCGATATTCTCACGGACAACCAAAATACCCACCTCTTTATCACTACACTCTATCTTGGTTCCTTTATATTCTTCAATAAGAAGATTCAAACCTTCACAATCTCTTATGAAATTAAACTCTTTTTTTTCAACGTTAAATACAATTCCTTTCAATTTGTTCAAATTAGAACCAACAACCATTCCAACCGCTCCTCCTGTTCCATACGCAAAGGCTTTAGACCACATGTTTGCATAAGGTCCTTCAAAATACCAGAACTTACCATCACTTATAACTCTATGATAAGAATTCAAATCATTACCTTCTTGATTTTTATCTTTTTTAGAGGCAAGCTTTTTAATTAATCTTTGTTGAATATACAAACTACCGTTATAAGATATTGCAGCATAATTACTTACTCTAACACTGTCTCTTTTAAAATAAAAGTAAACCTGATCAGCAACAACATCTTTAGCAAGAGAGTTTTTTTGATAACCAACAATAGGTCTTCTTTCTATAGCGTCCCCCATATTTATCCCCTTCTTTTGAAGAAGATCATCGAATGTAGGATAAACACCTTGCGGATAATCTTTTACTAAATAAGAAGTTCCACTTGTATTTAATTCAGAACTTACAACATTCTGATTACCATCCTGAGCATTGAGTTGGATAATAAAAAAGAAAAAAATAGTTATTTTTTTTAACATCGATGATATATAAATTTGTTGAGCAAATATAAATTAAATATTTAATTTAATAATTCTTTTGCATGATTTAACGCCGAATCTGAAATGTTGGCGCCGGAAAGCATCTGAGCAATTTCCGTAACTCTTTCTTCCTGAGACAGTAACTTTAATTCTGACTGTGTATCTTCATCAACCGTAGATTTGAAGACTTTGAAATGAGAATCTCCTTTTGCCGCAATCTGTGGCAAATGGGTAATAGCAAATATCTGCATTGTAGCACTCATTTCTTTCATAATCTCCCCCATTCTGATGGCAATTTCTCCCGAAACTCCGGTGTCGATTTCATCAAAAATTAAAGTAGGTAATTTAGAATACTTTGCCAAAATTGCTTTAACAGCTAACATAATACGGGACATTTCTCCTCCCGAAGCTACTTTTTTAAGCAATCCGAAATCGGTTCCTTTATTGGCAGAGAACAAAAATTGCAATTCGTCTTTTCCGTTTTGAAAATAGGTCTCAGAAGGCAAAAGTTCCATATTAAAACGAACATTTGGCATTCCTAAAGTTTCAAGAATCGTAATTAACTGATTCGATAAAACCGGAATGGCATTCTCTCTATTTTGGTGGATTATCACTGAGAAAGCATCTAATTCCAATGTTTTCTGCTCTAGTGACTGTGATAAAACCACAATCTCTTCCTCGATATTCCCTAATTCAATAACTGCACTTTCCAAATTAGCCTGAATCTGAAGTAATTCGTCAACGGTAGTGACCTGATGTTTCTTTTGAAGATTGTAAATCAATTGCAATTTCTGATTGGTTAGTTCTAACTTCTCAGGGTCATTTATTAATTTTTCGGAAGCATTTTGCAATTCTCTCGAAACATCATCAAATTCAATTGCAACACTTGTAATTCTTTCAAACAAACTCTGATATTCAGCAGAAAAAAGAGCTATTTTTTGCAAAGAAGTCTTGATTTCGTTCAGATTATGAAAAACGCCGAATTGTTCTTCATTAGAAATCGACAACGATTTATCAATTGATTCTTTTATAATTTCAACGTTATTCAATTTTTCAAACTCAGCTTCCAGTTCTTCCTGTTCCCCTGATTTTAATTTAGCCGAAACCAATTCATTCAATAAAAAAGTATTGTATTCCTGCTCTTTCCCTGAATCACTTTGCTTTTTCAGCAACGCATTTAGTTTTGACTTATCAGATTTATAAGTCTTAAGCAGTTTTTGATAGGAACCTATTACCTCTGTATTATTGGCAATTGCGTCAATTATTTTAAACTGAACACTTTCATCAGAAAGCTCCTGAGTTTGCTGTTGCGAATGAATATCAATCAAAAACAAACTCAAATCCTGTAATTCCTGAAGATTTACCGGACTGTCATTAATAAAAGCACGTGATTTTCCTGAAGGCAGAATTTCACGTCTAATAATTGTTTCTTCTTCATAATCGAGATCATTTGCTTCAAAAAACTCTTTCAGATTGTATTTTGAGATTTCAAATTGTGCTTCGATAACACATTTCTCTTCTTTATTTTTTAGCGAAGTTAAATCGGCTCTTTTTCCAAGAACCAAACCTATTGCTCCCAGAATAATCGATTTTCCGGCACCTGTTTCTCCTGTAATTATCGAAAATCCTTTTGAAAAATCAATAGCGAGTTTTTCAATCAGAGCATAGTTTTTAATTGACAGTGAAGTAATCATAAGAAAAATTGATAAGTATAAAAAATAGTAATGAGGGAACTAAAATAACAGCAAGCAATTAAAATTTTATTTGCGACCATTTCGTAGCATTCAATGGCGAAACCCTGCTTAAAACATCCGTTAAATCGGTGATCGGAATACTGGGACCGCCCGAAAAGATTGAAACAATCTCATCTGATTTGGCATCAAAAAATATCCGGGTTAAAAAAGCATTCGGTTTAACCGAATTTACTTTTGCAATAAGCAGTATAGAAGACTTTATCTTCTCTTTTGCTGCTTTTAAATCCTGGTTCATGGTATCCAGACCTGAGTGGTATAAAGCCCACGTTTGTCTTAAATCACTGTAAGTAGGAGAAAGCATGTCGTTTATTAAAAAATAGCGGTTTTGCACACCGTCTGACTGACTCCATCCTTTATAACCGCCTTGTTGGGCAACGTTTGCAATATTCTGAGCGGTTTCCAGATAAGAACTTCCTGCACCCATCTGAAACGTATCGGCATCTATTCCTAAAATCATATAACTGTAAAAGGAAACTAAAGAAACTAAATTAGATTCAAAATTAGTCGGATTAAATAATAAAGGCTCGTATTCGGTATAACTGAAACTAAAATCTTTATCGTTATAATTAAAAATCGGAGAGGAATAAGTCGAATTATAGACCATTCTTGAAGCCTGTATCTGGATTGTTCCTGAATACTGATTGGAATTATACGATGACAGCGTAATATACATCGAACAATTGATGCGTTCGTTTTGCTTCAAAACAGATCCGGCCCAATCGGTTTTATTTACGAATTCAGACAAAGCGGTCTCAAGCGTTTTGAAAACCTGTTGATTTGGAGTTGCAAGTCTTTCCGTATTTATAGTTACAGTACAATTTAACTGCTGCGCCTGCGAAAAGCCAAAAATCAAAAATACCAGAATAGTAACTATTTTTTTACACATACGAACATAATATTTGCTTTTAGCGAAATAGACTAGCGCTAATTTTTAATTCCGTTTTCGATTTAAAATCAATAGTGCTGTTTATGAAAAATGTGAAATCACTTTATTCAAAATATCAGCAGCCACTAATTCTTTTGATTTTAATTCCATAGGCTCAATTTTAAAATTTTTATCAATAAAAGTAATTTTATTGGTTTCTTTCTTAAAACCGGCACCTTCGTCTTGTAAGGAATTTAAAACAATCAAATCTAAGTTTTTTTTCTGAATTTTCAACTTAGCATTTTCAATTTCATTTTCAGTTTCTAATGCAAATCCAATCAAATATTGATTTTTCTTAGTATTGCCAAGTGATAATAAAATATCTTTTGTTTTCTCGAGTTCAATCGAAAATTCATCCGCTGCTTTTTTTATTTTCTGTGAGGCTACTACTTTTGGCTTGTAATCGGCAACTGCTGCTGCTGCAACAGCCACATCAACATCGTCAAAATACAGATGACAGGCATCGTACATTTCTTGCGCAGATACGACACTTACAACTTTGATCGAAGTGTTTTTTGCTTTAAAATGGGTTGGTCCCGAAACTAAAACAACACTGGCTCCTAAATCTGCCGCTGCATTTGCAATATCAAACCCCATTTTTCCTGAAGAATGATTTCCTATAAAACGCACAGGATCTATTGCTTCGTATGTTGGTCCTGCAGTAATTAGTATTTTTTTCCCTTTTAAAGGCAATTTGCTCTCTAAATCTGCTTCAAGAAATGCGATTATGTTCTCAGGCTCAGCCATTCTTCCTTCACCGGAAAGGCCACTGGCCAATTCTCCGTTTTCTGCAGGAATCATAGTATTCCCAAATTGCTTTAAAGCGGTAAAACTCGCAATTGTAGAAGGGTGTTTGTACATGTCCAAATCCATTGCCGGAGCAAAGTAAACAGGGCATTTAGCCGATAAGTAAGCTGCAATCAAAAGATTATCACAGTTACCGGTTGTCATTTTAGATAATGTATTGGCGGTTGCCGGAGCAATAAGCATTAAATCAGCCCAAAGTGCTAATTCGACATGATTGTTCCAAACAGCATCTTCATCATCCTGATTAAAAAAATTGGAATGTACCGGATTTTTGGATAGTGTAGATAACGTAAGTGGTGTTACAAAATCCTTAGAAGCAGGTGTCATTATCACTTGGACATGTGCACCTGCTTTTATAAAAAGTCGTACTAATGATGCTGTTTTATACGCTGCAATTCCACCGGAAACTCCCAGTAAAATTTTCTTTCCGTTTAAAACTGACATTATACTATTATTTGTTTGTACCTCTGTGGTATGTTTTACCGTCTAACCATTCTTGAACAGCTAAAGCGTGTGGTTTAGGTAATTTTTCGTAAAATTTAGATACTTCAATTTGCTCTTTATTTTCAAAAACTTCCTCAAGACTGTCATTGTAAGTAGCAAACTCTTCTAACTTCTCAGTTAATTCTTTTTTGATTTCAGAATTAATCTGATTTGCTCTTTTAGCCATAATGGTAATTGCCTCATACACATTTCCTGTTGGCTCTTCAATAACTGTTTTATTGTAAGTTATTGTATTTACAGGAGCATTCGTCTTTTTTAAATCCATGACTTTATTTTATTTAGTAAATTTTTGTAAATCTGTTTCAACTCTGGCATTCATTTCTTCAGCCTTCACTTTGTATTTGGTATCGCTCTTAAACTTAATTAAGTTACCATACGCCACCTTTGCCACATTTAAACGTTCCTGCATTTTTGCCGGAATACTGTTTATTGCCAATTTGTATGCAGAATCATATTTATAGAACAATGCATCCTCTTTAAAAGGTGTTCCCGGAAAATCAGCAATAAAATTATCAAAAGCGATTAAGGCTGATTTATAATCTGAAATCAAATTATATCCTTTGGCATTTTCGTATGCTTTTTTCTCCAATTTCCCATTCAAGACTTTCACAGCATCATTGGCCTGACCAATGTATTCTGAATTCGGGTAATTATCAATAAAAGCTTGTAATTTCTCTAATCCTTTTGCTGTATCAGTCTGATCTAAACTGTAAACAGGTGATAATTTTGAATAACTGTAAGCCCCAAGAAAAGCAGCTTCCTGCACTTTCTCGCTTCGTGGGTAACCCGAAACAAAACTTTCAAACTGGTAACCTGCCAAATAATATTGTTTGGTCTTATAATACGACTGAGAAAACATGTAAAACAGTTTTTCAGCCTGAGGTTTACCTCTATACGTAGGTGCCAATTGTTCAAAAAGACGAATTGCCTTTGAATATTTGCCAGCATCATACATTTTTGTTGCTACTTCAAACTTTGCTGCAACATCTTCATTTTTTAATGCTTTTTGGTAATCACTACAAGAACAAAAAAGGGCAACAACAATTAATAGAGATACTATTTTTTTCATTTTATTACTTTTATTATGATTACTCAGACAATTGTGCCAAAGCAAAATCACACCGAAGTTCCGGTGGCAAATTTAGTTATTAATTTAGCTACTACAAAATATTTTTTTGGTATAATAAAATACCGTTAATCCTGCTCTACTTTAATGCTTTTTTTAACAAATTCATTCAACCTGTTTGCCAGTTCATCGTCTACTGTTACCAATGGCAAACGCACTGTGTTCTCAGCAATACCAAGGGCTTTGAATACTTGTTTGATTCCGGCAGGATTTCCCTGTTCGAAAATCATATCAATACAATCGGATAAAAAGTACTGCGTCTTAAAAGCTTCATTTACTTTTTTATTCAATCCTAAACGGATCATTTCTGAAAATTCTTTTGGAAAACCTTGTCCAATTACAGAAATTACTCCTGCTCCACCGGCCAAAACGATTGGCAAAGCAATCATATCATCTCCTGAAATTACAAGAAAATCTTTTGGTGCATTTTTTATC
Organism: Flavobacterium sp. ABG; assembly: GCF_001027725.1. Classification (NCBI taxonomy): domain Bacteria; kingdom Pseudomonadati; phylum Bacteroidota; class Flavobacteriia; order Flavobacteriales; family Flavobacteriaceae; genus Flavobacterium; species Flavobacterium sp. ABG. Next base: position 12,499 of record NZ_LEKS01000031.1, on the reverse strand, counting down.
AGCTGCATGGCTTGCACTACATCTCCTGCTGCTTCTTTTATGGCTACTATATTTTCAAAATCATTTGCCAGACGCACTACTGTTGCCGGCAACATATTACTTGACGTTCTCCCCGGTACATTATACAATATCACAGGTATAGGAGAAGCTTCGGCTATTGCTTTAAAATGCTGATAAATACCTTCTTGTGTCGGTTTATTATAATAAGGAGAAACAGAAAGAATAGCTTCAAATGCAGAAAAATCCCTAGTCTTTAATTCCTCAACCAGTTGCATGGTATTATTACCTCCAACACCCAGTACAAGAGGTAATCTTCCTTTATTATATTCTACAACTGCATCTATAACCAATTCTTTTTCTGCTTGCGTCAAGGTAGCATTTTCTGCTGTGGTCCCCATAACAACAAGATACTCAACTCCTCCATCGATCGAAAAATTAACGATTCGTTGTAATGCTTCAAAATCAATTGAAAAGTCTTTTTTAAATGGAGTTACCAGAGCAACACCGGTTCCTATTAATGATTGCATATTCTACTTTATAATTTATTTAATGTTCTTTAAATACCTAAACAATTCGAAAACGAAAAGTTTATAATTTTCCAGGGTGGTATCTATCATCCATCGGTTTAATTCTTTATCGACGGATGTAAAACCAACTTTAAATTTTGCCTTTGACTTCGCTGTTATCAACATCAAAATCGTTTTTTCGATGTCGTAATAACTAATCAAAAGATCAAAGTCTGTATCGATAAATTCAGTTAAAAAATCTGTTTCAATCTCCCCTTTCCAATTGATGTGTTTTCTACCAAATGTGGGTCTTGAGTACGTTTTTTTCTCCTTAAATTTATCTCTATACGCAACAATTTTTATGTTATCGGGGTTGATTCCATTCAAGACAAGCTCTTTTATCAGCTCTTTTGAATGTTTAAACTTAGTCTCATCAACCAGTAAACCAATTGTTTGTATAGCACTTGTAAAGACTTCATTTTTTACGCTACGCAAGTTATTTTTTAACGATTTTTTTATAAAAAATTCCTTTATGTAATTTAAAAACATAGTACATTTACGAGATTACAAAATTAATTATTTAAGTCGCATTTAAGATGGTAAAACTAAAAAAGTATAACGGGTTTTTAAAACTTTTTGTTATATTCTTAACACTTTTTTTTATAACTTCTTGTAGCAAGAACTACAATTTAACGAAGATAGAAGGGAAACAACTTCCTATAACCGAGAAAGCTCCACAAACTCCGGAAATCGAAACTTTTATTACTCCCTATCGCAATAATATCAATAAAGATTTGGACAGTATTTTAGCTTATTGCCCTGAAACACTGGAAAAAAGTACCGGAAAATGGCAAACCAGAATTGGTAATCTAATTGCTGATGTCTGCTTAAAAAGAGGGAATACCGTTTTTAATGCTCGTGAGAAAAAAGATATCGATTTGTGTTTTTTAAATCATGGTGGAATCCGTGCTATATTACCAAAAGGGAATGTTACCAAAAGAACGGCTTTTGAAATTATGCCTTTTGAAAACAATCTGGTGGTTCTGGCTCTAAAGGGAGAACAACTCGTAGCAATGACCACTTATATTATTAAGGAGAAAAAACCGCATCCTTTGGCAGGAATGACTTTTACAATCTCTAAAGACAATACCCCAAAAAACATACTTGTTCAGGGAAAACCGCTTGATACCAACAAAACGTATTATGTTGCTACCAATGATTATCTGGCAAATGGCGGAGACAACATGAACTTTTTCCTAAAAACTACTCAGAAATTTGATTTGAATTACAAACTTCGAAATGTACTGATTGATTACTTTAAGGAAGTAGACACGATTCCGGTGGCGAAAGACATTAGAATAACAGAAGAATAACTCCATTTAAATTACAATTACACTCAGCGTCCAGCTAAAAAATATACCAATGAAAAGAAGAGAATTTATCGAAAAAACGGCTGCCAGTACTGCTTTATTAAGCTTAGGTTTATCATTAAGCAGTTTTGAATCCAACGATATTAAACACTTAACTGTTTTACACACCAACGACGTGCACAGTCACATCGACCCTTTTCCGGCTGATGATCCGCGTAATGCAAATAAAGGTGGTGTATCTCGCAGAGCGGCTCTTATAGAAACCATTCGCAAAGAAAATCCAAATGTGCTTTTATTGGATGCCGGCGATATTTTTCAAGGAACCCCGTATTTTAACTATTATGGAGGTGAACTTGAATTTAAGCTCATGAGTATGATGAAATACGATGCCTCAACGATCGGAAATCATGATTTCGACAACGGACTTGATGGTTTACATGCTCAAATGCCTCATGCCAGTTTTGATTTTATTTGTTCTAATTACGATTTTAAAAACACCGTTATGAACGGACTTATAAAACCGTATAAAATTTTTCACAAAAACGGAATTAAAGTAGGCGTTTTTGGTGTTGGAATTGAGCTTGCCGGCTTAGTTGACAAACAAATGTACCAAGAGACCATCTACAACAATCCTGTTGAAATTGCTCAGGACATGACCCAATTATTAAAAAAAGAAGAGAAATGTGATTTAGTCATCTGCCTTTCTCATTTGGGTTACGAATATAAAAATGATCCCTCAAGAATCTGCGATTTAAAGTTGGCGCAATTAACTCAGGATATTGATTTAATTATTGGCGGACATACGCATACTTTTCTGGACAAACCGACTGTTGTAAAAAACAAAATCGGAACAGAAGTATTGGTAAATCAAGTTGGTTGTTACGGAATTAACTTAGGCCGAATTGATTTCTACTTTGACAAAGACAAAGCACACAGCAATCAAGGAAGGTCTATTATTGTGTAATTACCTTTTATTTGATTCCTAAAATACAAAGACTAAGACATGATCGTAAACAGGCATTCTAAAATTGGATTGTTTGGAAATAGAAAACCAAATAATACAAAAGGACTTTTTTTATTTGATTTTAATACTCAGGAAAAAAAATACTTAGCTGATTTTCCGGAATGGGAGCCCCAAAACATCTCAATTGACGGAAAAAGGATTGCCATTACCAGAACTTCGTCAAACACCAGAGCTTACAGAACGGATTTAGTAATTACAGATCATGAAAATGAAACTGTATTACTAAATACCGACAATTATTGTATTTATGACGTTGAGTTTAATGCTAAAGGAAATAAAATTATAATCGTCGCAAGCAAAAAGAAACCCTTTTGTTATGATTTGTCACTCCAGCAAATCACCGCCGAATTACCCAAACAAATAAGAACCTATAAAGGAGATCTAGATCCTGAAAATGATACTTTTCTTGCACCTTGTGAGAATACTAAAGATACTTGTTATTTATTCGATTTTGCTACCGGTAAGACTGAATGGATAAAATTTGGTACCAAAGCAATGATAAGCCGAATAAAATTTTCGGTCGATTTCACTTTTATCTATCTGATCACCGAAACAAATGTTTTGTATTGCTTTGATCGCGATTACAAAATAAAGTGGTATAAAGATTTTAACTACTTAGGAAAAGATGGCGGAAGAATAAACTCTTCTGATATATTTCAAACAGAAAATGGACAACTTTTAGCCGTTTACGCTTCTTCTACTGAATCCAATAGTTGGGGAGCAGAATATGTGGTGGATGCTACCAATGGAGAAATTGTAAACCAAATTGAAGCGTATCAATTTCGTGGCGGGTTCTCAAGTGATTTTTTCGAAAATAAGGTGTTGCTTTACACCCACAACACAATTGATTTAATTACCGGTAAAGTATCTGAAAATCCTGTGATCTAAAGTTAAACGAAATTTTGTCTACCTAAAAAATTTATCTGATTTTCTTTTGAATTTTAATCTTTTCCAGAAAATATTCTACCATAAAGTAGTACGCCATAATTTGCGTGGCATCCCGGATTATCACTAAAACAATGGAATGCGAAAAACTTTGATTGAATACATAAAACACATCGGAGAACATAAAACTAATCGTCATTAATGACATTAGCAAGGCGATATGGGTTCCTTTTGTGATATAACTTGCAAACGAAAAATAGCTCACAAACCCCAAAACAACGCCATAAATAGTATATAGAATAATAAACTTCTTCATGTTATAAAACTGCAGGTTTAGTATAGAAACCAACAGATAAACCAGGAATATAACAATTATACCGATTGGCAAAACATCTTTTCTGGTTAGTTTCAATTTTTCGTGTTCCCGTACAAAAATCATTAAAAGCAAGATATAAACAATCAAAAAGCTCAGTACACCGCCAATTTCAGAAGCTTCAATCGCCATGATTTCGAAGACCTGGCCTATAAAACAGAATAGAAAAATTAAACTTTCTATCTTACCGATTCTAAAATCGCTGCTAATCAGAAAATAAATAAAAATAGCCGGCAGAACGATTGATTTCGTATAGATTACCAAGAAATCCTGTTCCATACAATCAAAAATGATCGTAAAGAGTAAGGCTAGAAAAAACAAAATCAAAGACGGTTTATTCGCTTTCATTTAATTTGTTTATAAAATCTTCTTCGGACAATATTGGAATATTTAACTTATTCGCTTTTTCTAATTTGGCTGGCCCCATATTATCTCCTGCCACCACAAAATCTGTTTTGGCAGAGATCGAACTTCCTACTTTTCCTCCGTTATCCTCGATCGCTTTCTTTAATTCATCGCGCGAAAATTGAGTAAAAACACCTGATACTACAAATGTTTTTCCTGCGAATTTATCAGTAGCATTCGGATTTACTTTTTCGACAATTTCAAATTGAACGCCTTGATTTTTCAAACGATCAATTATACTTTGGTTTTCCTCATTCTCAAAAAACTCAATAACACTTTTTGCAATTCTTTCGCCAATTTCATCCACCAAAATCAAATCCATTAAAGAAGCTTGAGCTAATGCATCAATATTCTTGTAATGTTTGGCTAATTTTTTTGCTACTGTCTCTCCAACAAAACGAATTCCTAAAGCAAACAAGACACTCTCGAACGGAATCTCTTTTGATTTTTGAACTCCATTTACCAGATTCTCAGCCGATTTTTGTGCCATTCTTTCCAAAGGCAAGATTTGCTCCACGGTCAATTCATACAAATCGGCATAATTATGTACCAATCCGTTATTAAAAAGCAAAGCAACCGTTTCACCTCCAAGACCTTCAATATCCATCGCTTTTCTTGAAATATAATGCTGGATACGTCCGATAATCTGCGGCGGACATCCATAAAAATTAGGGCAATAGTGATTGGCTTCTCCTTCGTTTCTGACCAACTCGGTCTGACATTCCGGACAGTGCGTTATATAGTGTGTTATTTCCGAATTCTCGGGACGTTTTTCTAAATCTACAGCAATGATTTTAGGAATAATTTCTCCTCCTTTTTCAACAAAAACCGTATCGTTAATTCTAATATCTAATTTCTCAATCTGATCTGCATTATGCAAAGAAGCTCTTTTTACAACGGTTCCTGCCAATTGAACAGGTTCTAAGTTTGCCACGGGTGTAATTGCTCCTGTGCGCCCTACCTGATAGGAGATTGAATTTAATCTCGTTGAAACTTGTTCTGATTTGAACTTATAGGCAATTGCCCAGCGTGGTGATTTTGCTGTATAACCTAATTCTTCCTGATGCTGAATGCTGTTTACTTTTATTACTACACCATCTGTTTCATAAGGCAGTTCGTGACGATGAACGTCCCAATAATCAATAAAATCAAAAACTTCTTGCAGGTTATGAACTAATTTGGCTTCATTTGGTACTTTAAAGCCCCATTTTCGAGCTGATTCCAATCCATCATACTGAGAGGAAAAAGGCAGATTATTACCGGTTACAAAATACAATAGGCATTCTAACGGACGTTTGGCTACCTCAGCACTGTCCTGCAATTTTAAACTTCCCGAAGCTGTATTTCTTGGGTTGGAATAAGGCGTTTCACCTATTTCGATTAATTCCTGGTTCATTTTTTCAAAACCGGCATAAGGAAGTATAATTTCTCCACGGATATCAAATCGATCCGGGTAATTTCCTTTTAGCTGTAACGGAATTGATTTTATGGTTTTAATATTGTTCGTTACATCATCTCCCTGAAAACCATCACCACGTGTTAAAGCCTGAGTCAATTTTCCGTTTTCGTACGTAATGCTTATTGAAGCACCATCGTACTTTAGTTCGCAGGTATATTGCAAATCAACATTACCCAGTACTTTCTGGATTCGGTTTTGCCAATCTTCCAAATCGTCTTTGGAGTAGGAATTGTCCAGAGAATACATTCGGTATTGATGTGCAATTGTTTTAAAATTCTTGGTAACCGTACCTCCTACTCGCTGCGTTGGTGAATTTTCGTCAAAAAACTCCGGATTCTTATTTTCTAAGTCCTGAAGCTCTTTTAATTTGATGTCAAATTCATAATCCGAAATTGTAGCATTATCAAGTACATAATAATTGTAATTGTGCTGATTAAGTTCGTTTCGTAACGTTTGAATGGTCTCTTGAATACTCATAAAATACTAAAATGATACAGATTGGAATGTTGTTTAATTGTACCTCAAAATTAGGATTATTTTTATTGAAAAACATCAAAAAATGAAAGTTTTAAAAAACCAAAAATCAGGCTGTAAATTCATACAACCTGATTTCCTTCATGTCCATCATTCTTAAAAAAAGAATTAATAAAAACCAACTTCCAATGGTATCTTCGTGTTGCACTTTTAAGCTTCTGATCAAACCACCAGAGCCGGAATACAAAACTATTTCTGGATAATGATAAAGTCAGAACGTCTGTTTAATAAATGCTCTGCTTCTGAACATTTTACACCATTTTTACATCTGTTAATTAGTCTGCTTTCCCCATACCCTATTGCACTTTCTATTCTGGAAGCATCAATCCCCTGAGAAACAATATAATCACGGGTTGATTTGGCTCTTTTATCTGAAAGCACCATATTATAAGCATCCTTTCCGCGAGAATCGGTATGAGATTCTATCTTGATTCGGATGTTTGGAAATTTTTGCATGATAAAAACAACCTTAGTTAGCTCTTCTACTGCCAGAGGTGTAATATCGTACTTATCATAATCAAAATAAATTGGTTTTACGTCTACTTTTTCAACTCCTTTTTTCTTTACCACTAAGTCATCGTAATTACTAAGTTCAAAATTGACATCTTTGATTTCGCCTCCGTTTACCTTGGTAGTTTCTACTGTTTTTTCATCACTACTGTAGTTCATTTTTGCCGCAATCATTTTAATCACTTTCCCACAAGGAACTTCTATTGCATATTTGCCCTCATAGTTGGTTTTTGTTTCGCCCAGAACTTCGCTATAGGAATTGTAAGCCATAATTACAACATCGTCCAGTGGCAATTTGGTTTTTCTGTCGACTGCCATACCGGATATCGATTGATTGCAAATTGGTTTTCCTTTTTCAAAAGCGTAAATATCGTCGTCTCCTTTACCACCGTCTCTGTTGGAAGAAATATACCCCAATTCACCGGCCTTATCAATTATAAAAGAAAAATCATCTTTGTTGCTGTTTATTGGCGCTCCTAAATTTCGGGGTGTCGTAAAACTTCCATCAGACAACATTTTGCTTTCATAAATATCTAAATCTCCCCAGCCATAATGCCCGTCTGAAGAAAAGTAAAGGACTCCGTTTCTGAAAAAAGGAAAAACTTCATTCCCAATTGTATTGATTTTTGGTCCTAAATTCACAGGAGAACTCATGGTTCCGTCGGCTGCAATTTTCACATAATACAAATCTGTTTCACCAAATCCGTTCGGCATGTCTGAAGCAAAGAAGAGCAACTGCCCGTCATCACTTAAAGAAGGGTGTCCAACGGAATACTCTTCACTGTCAAAAAACACTTTTTGCGGATTCTCGAGTTTATTATCTACTATTTTTCCTTCGATAATTTGAAAATTGTTGATTTTGTTTTCATCTACAACCAGTTTGTTTTTCTTTACAATATTTGTTGAATAGTAAATGGTTTTCCCGCTATTGTCAAAAGTGGCTGTCGCCTCATGGTATTTAGTCATTACGTTTGCCAGAAACACTGTTTCGTTAAACAAACTACCATCGGCAGGATTCCTGTCGGCCAAATACAAATTCAGGAAAGGCTGATTGTTCCAGGTGTATAACTTATCTCCGAATTTTGTTGTGTCTCGGGCAGAAGAGAATACAATTTTATCTACAAAATAAGTAGCTCCAAAATCAGATTTACTGGTGTTAATATCTAAATTTCTAATTTGATAAAGAGATTTCGTTTTAGCTAAACTATCCATTTGGGTTTTCTGAGCGACATAACGGTTGATCTCTTTTTGATTTCCTTTTTTATTTAGATATTCCTTTGTAACCCTATCTGCCTCGTCATAATCCATAACTGCTTTCATAGATTGAATGTAACGCAGGTAGTAGATATCTGTTAAATTATTGCCTTGCACTTCGTATAACTTCCTGTACCATTTGAGTGCATTCCTTGAATCGGAATTGAAGTAATACGAATCAGCAGCGTTCTTTAACGTTTGTGCTGAAGGACTTTTTATGTTCTGCAAACACTCCTCATAGGCTTTTGAAGCATCTAAATAAGAAAAGTTTTTAAACAATGCGTCCGCTTTTTTTAAATTCGTTTGAGCAAAACTAACCGTAAAACTCACGAATAAACTTAGTATATACAATTTTTTCATAAGCTTCATTTTTAGAAGAATCTTGGGGATTTGATTTTACTTTGATTTTTAGTAAACTGGTAACGCAGAATGAATTCATGTGTACCATCGTTGTACTTATTTAACTGGCTGACCGTATAATCGAAAGCATATCCGAGGTAAAAACTTTTTGTTATTTGAAAACCTGCCAAGATACTAACGGAATCATCCGTTCTGTAGGCACCTCCAATTACAAATTTTTCCGCAATCATAAAATTCGCCGACACATCAGCAGTAAGTGGAGCTCCATTTACTGCTTTTACTAAAAATGCCGGTTTAAATTTTAAATTTGGACTTAAGTCAAATACATATCCTCCCATTAAATAATAATGCAAGCGATCATAATCTATTGATTCTTGTACATCATCATAATAATCATTCTGAATGAAGCTTGGAACTGAAAACCCAACATACCATTTGTCGGTGTAATAATAAATTCCCGCTCCAACTGCCAGTTTCATCTGGTTACTAATGTTTTGATTTAGCAAAACATCGTTCTCATCATAAAATCTCCCTTTAGACCAATCTATATCCAACATTCTAAAACCTGCTTTTAAACCAAATGCTAATCTTTTTTCATAACCAAGTGGCAATGAATAAGAGAAGTTTCCATCCAGATACAATTCGCTTGAAGGACCAATTTTGTCGTTTACGACACTTAGTCCCAGACCAATTTTCTCATTGCGGAGTGGTGTGTGAGCAGAAAACGATTGTGTTTCCGGAGCACCGGAAATTCCAACCCATTGAGAACGATGTAAAAGTGTTGCTTCTAAAGTTCCGGTAGATCCGGCATAAGCCGGATTTATCGCCATAGTGTTGTACATGTATTGCGTGTACTGTGGATCCTGTTGTGCGCTGGCACAAAATGTAATAAAAGAACATATTAGAATGAAATACGTTTCTAATAATTTTATATATAGTTTCATAACGATACTTATTTAGTTAATTAATTAGATGATTAATAGAAGCTTATCTCATTATAGATAACCAGCCTTTTTTAATCGTTCCGTCTCCAGTGTCTATCACATAGAAATAAGTACCTGTTGGTAACATATCTCCTCTATTCACAACTCCGGAAACGTTCGCAGTTCCATCCCAAGTATTTTCATAATTTCTTTTACTGTATACTAATGCACCATATCTATTGAAGACTTTTAGTTCATTGTCCGGATAGGTTTGGATACAATCAATTCTGAAAAAATCATTTAGTCCATCGCTATTTGGCGTAAACTCGTTGTACACTGTTAAACAGGTCGGAGTAATTGTTGCTGTAGCGGTGTTATTGAGTAAATTAACATCCAGAGGCATTGAAACCACAATTTTTGCGACATCTAAATAATAATCCGCAGGTATTGCTGCTGCCATTTTGCCTTGTGGAGAACTACCCATTTTATTAGTGTTAACACTTAAAGGTGGTAATACCTCAGCTGTGATTTCCAGTTTTACGGTCTGACCTGAATTTAAAGTCGGTATACTCCACATTCCGGTAGAAGCCGTATATACACCTGAAGTCACAAATGCTCCGATAAAACGATAGCCGGCTGGTAAAAAGTTATTAACTTCTACATTAATAAAATTCCCCATTCCTACGTTTCCTATTACAATAGTGAACATTACAGTATCTCCAAAATTTGCTGTAGGATTACTAACAACATTCGATATGGTTAAGTCTGAGCAGGTAGCTACTATTACATCTAATGATTTATAAGTATTATCATTACAGGTATTTAAATAGGCAACCTCAACTTTACCAGGACCGATATCGGACCATGAAACTGTTACTGAACCGTCTGATGTTCCTCCACCTGAAAGAATCGTTCCATTAGTAATAGACCATACGTAATTTGATTTTCCATTGGCAATTGAGTAGGTTACCCCGTCAAAAACACATGGCGTATCGTCACTAGCTGTGATCAGAACCAAATCATCATTAGAGAAATTAACCACAACTGCTAATCGTACAGCATTATTACAGCCATTAGTCATATTATCCTGTGCTGTAGCATAGTAGGTTCCTGCAACAAGAAGTGTTCCTGCCGGTAATGCAGTTCCTCCAGTAGCTGAAGTATACCAGATAGCGCCTGTTTCATTAACCTCGATATCTTCTATCGTTGGATTTGCAGATAAACAGAACGTTTGTACTGGTTTTGAAGTTGTAATAATTCCTTGTGAATTTACATCTACGATCACTTCTAATCTATCCGGGTTTTCACAATTAACAGCACTTAAAACAGCACCGTAATAAGAACCGCTGGTCAAAGCTGTTGTTGATGGAATTATAGTTCCACCAGCAGGAGTGCTATACCAAACCACATTCGGTTCATTTACCTGAATACTGGCAACAGTCGGAGCATCAACAATACAGAAATTTTGAGTAACTGAGCTTGTAGTTGGCTTAGGACTTGGTTGTGCCACTGTTACTCTAACCTGTAATCTCACTAAGCTTTCGCAGCCGTTTGTGGCATCATAAATAGCTCCATAATACGATTGTGTTGTTAAGAGCGTATTTGCTGGAATTGGTGTACCACCCGAAGCGGTATAGAACCAAGCAACATTTGTTTCATTGACTACTATGTCTGCCACTGTAGCAGCAGCTGTAGAACAAAATACCTGTTGAGAGTTTGGCGTAGTTGGGTTATTCGGAGCTCCAACAGTAACTTGAACTTGTAATCTGTTAGCACTTGCACAACCCGTTACCGGATCCAGAATAGCTCCATAATAAGTACCTGTCGTCAAGAGTGTTGTTAGCGGAATTACTGTTCCACCAACAGCAGTACTATACCAAACTACATTAGCCTGATTGGTTTTGATACTCGCAAATGTCGGTAAGCTTAACAAACAGAAGTTCTGAACTCCTGCGGTTACCAATGTTGGTGTGCCCGGATCGGTTACGCTGATGGTAACCTGTAATCTTACCGCACTTTGACAACCTGTTGTTGCATCTAACAAAGTAGCATAATAAACACCACTGGTTAAAGCTGTTGCCGGAGCAATGGCTGTTCCGCCTGTTGCGGTACTGTACCAAACGACATTAGTCTGAGTGGTTTGAATACTCGCAAACGTTGGTGCATTTATCAGACAGAAGTTTTGAGTTCCTGCTGTTACTAATGTCGGTGTGCCCGGATCGGTTACACTAATAGTAACTTGTAATCTCACCGCACTTTGACAACCTGTAGTAGTATTTACCAAAGCAGCATAATAAACACCGCTGGTTAAAGCTGTTGCCGGAGCAATTGCTGTTCCTCCCGTTGCAGTACTGTACCAAACTACATTAGCCTGATTCGTTTGAATACTCGCAAACGTTGGTGCATTTATCAAACAGAAGTTTTGAGTTCCTGCATTTACTAGTGATGGTGTACCCGGATCGGTTACACTAATCGTAACTTGCAATCTCACCGCACTTTGACATCCTGTTGTTGCGTCTAATAAAGCAGCATAATAAGTACCGCTGGTTAAAGCTGTTGCCGGAGCAATCGCTGTTCCACCAGTTGCAGTACTATACCAAACTACATTAGTCTGATTCGTTTGAATACTCGCAAACGTTGGTGCGTTTATCAAACAGAAGTCTTGTGTTGTATCTGTCGTTGTTGGTGTACCTGGATCAGTTACACTAATGGTAACTTGCAATCTCACTGCACTTTGACAACCTGTAGTAGTATTTACCAAAGCAGCATAATAAACACCGCTGGTTAAAGCTGTTGCCGGAGCAATCGCTGTTCCACCTGTTGCAGCATTGTACCAAACCACATTAGCCTGAGTGGTTTGAATACTCGCAAACGTTGGTGCGTTTACCAAACAGAA
>NZ_LEKS01000030.1:0-40750 GCF_001027725.1 Flavobacterium sp. ABG | reverse complement strand
AAGAACAACTGTGGTGCAGGCGGAACGGGATCAGTGGTTGTATATTCAAAAACGATTACGTCTATTATTTCTCAGGCGGATGCGGATACTATAGCACAAAATGATGTAAATGCTAACGGGCAGGCGTATGCCAATGCCGGTACTAACGGCAGCTGTAGTTTTAAGAACGTTGCTAAAAGTGGCTTTGTAAGAAACAATTGCGCTGCAGGCGGAACGGGATCAGCAGTAGTGTATACAGTAGCAGCAGGAAAATATACAGCAGCTACTCAGGCCGCCGCCGACTTGTTAGCACAAAATGACGGCCAGGCCTATGCCAATGCCAATTTTTTTCTTTTACCAAAAACAATTGTGGAGTGGGAGGCACAGGCTCGGTGGTTATCTATACGGTAGCTGTAGGAACATATACAGCCGCTACACAGGCAGTAGCAGATGCTTTGGCTCAGGACGATGTCAACAAAAACGGGCAGGCGTATGCCAATGCGGGTACCAATGGCAGTTGTAGTTTTAAGAACGTAGCGAAAAGCGGTTCTTTTACCAAAAACAATTGTGGAGTGGGAGGTACAGGCTCGGTGGTTATCTATACGGTAGCTGCAGGAACATATACAGCCGCTACACAGGCAGTAGCAGATGCTTCGGCTCAGGACGATGTCAACAAAAACGGGCAGGCGTATGCCAATGCGGGTACCAATGGCAGTTGTAGTTTTAAGAACGTAGCGAAAAGCGGTTCTTTTACCAAAAATAATTGTGGAGTGGGAGGGACAGGCTCGGTGGTTATCTATACGGTAGCTGCAGGAAAATATACAGCCTCTACACAGGCAGCAGCAGATGCTTTGGCTCAGGATGATGTCAACAAAAACGGGCAGGCATATGCCAATGCGGGTACCAATGGCAGTTGTACTTATAAGAGTACAAAAAGTAGTTATTTCGTAAGAAACAATTGTGATACCGCTGGAGGAATGGGATCAAGTGTAGAGTATTCGGCAACAGCAACCTCCAATATTTCGCAGGCAGATGCAGATGCAAAAGCATGGGCAGATGTAAATAACAACGGGCAAAATTTTGCAAATATTCGTGGTAAATGTGAGCTTGAGACACAGGTGTTCCATTTTAGAGGAAATGGTCAGGGAAGTTATATCGTTTATATTGATCGTTATGGAGACGAGGTAACGAGTGAATTAAGTAACTGGGGAGTGGGGCCTTGTGGTGCTATAGTAGCTGTAAGTATTATAAAGATTTTTAATGGTTCAGCATGCTCCGGAGGTGAAGAAGTTGAGCCCGGCGGAGGTGAATAAGGCCCTCCTGAAAGAGGGATGTGATAAGCGTTGATGCACGGCAGTAATATATAATAAACATGATGAATTATTTAAAAATAGAAAAATACTGGTTTTTGATTTTGAGTGTAGTATTTTGTTCTTTTTCTTCTTCGGCTAAAGAATATAAAGAGCCTGTAATAAACTCAATTTTTGGAACCGCTTTCTCTGGTTTTTCCTCCGGAATTGACGTTGATGGAATTTCTGAGACCCATTGCCTGAACGAAAAAGTTAATTTCACATTTGAGACTACAGGAGTTAATATGAGCTATGTTTGGTCAACGGCAACTGTTTCCGGACAAGTTGTAAATCGTTCTACTGCAAGTGCGAGTGGAGACTATTCGTATACTTTTACAGCTCCCGGAAGTTATACGGTTAAATTAATTGTAACCGACGCTGAAAATTGCAGCAAGACATTTACAAAAAAGATTTTCGTAGTAGATTGTACGGAAGAAACGTCTTGTGTGAACAAAGCGATAGATTTATCTTTTGAAACGGCTTCTGTAAATAGTAGCTTTAGTTGGTATGTCATTAAGGAAGGTGACACACAACTTTTAAATCCCGTTACAAACACAACAGGTTTGTATACTTTTACTCCTCTAACTTCGGGTAATTATACTATTTATCTAAAGACATACGAGAAGGAGCAATGTACGTTTGAATTTACTAAAAAAGTAACAGTTAATACTTGCGAAGATTTTGTATCCTGTACTAAAGACAATCCAAACACGGCTACTATTAAAGCTATTTTTACCACTTTGGCCAATAAACTGGTCAATCTTCCGGCAGCGGAAATAGGAAACGGATATACATGTGATGAACTAAAAGCACTGGCTTTCTATATAAAAGACGAGAAACCCGCTATATACAATTTTGTACACGATAAACAACAAGGTTTCATTGCATTCTCTTTTTCAGATCGTTCCGGTTATGATGTGAGGATTGCGACAAATGGGGATCGTATTGCAGATTTTAGTTTGGCTAATTATGAATCAAATGAAAAGGCAACTAATCTGATTACTACTCCGGCTTCAGCATTTGAAAGTTCGGTAAATCATATTAATTTTTGCTCGTCTTTATATTGTGTGGATCACATTGCTTTTGTTCTGGACGAATCAGGTTCTATAAGTGAGGATCAGGCGGCTAAAATTAAAAAACAATTAAAAAAATACATACAACAACAGGCAGACGATAATGACAAGCTGCAATCGAATATTTATGTTTCGATGACCGGAATGTCCGATAGTGACACTTTTACCAGAACAGATAATATTGAAGCTACAAGGCTGTCTAATTATGACCCGGTTACTTTACGAAAATTTAATGATTGGATTGAAAACTATCGTAGCCGCAGCGGAAAAGGGATAAGTGCTTCTTCGGATTATTGGAAAACGGCTTTAGATGTGGCATTAAACGCTCCGATGAAACCAAATGTTGTAATGATGATTACAGATGGTTGCCAGACTAATGATGTAAAAGCATTAAGAGATCAGACCATGGCTCGATTCAGCAATTCTAAAAGTGCTCTTTTTAACAATCCGGATAAGCCACACTTATACGTAGTAGGTCTTGAAAACGGATTTTATGTAGATGGTGGCACAACTACAGCTGCTGTAAACCGAAATGAAGACCCAAATTATGTTCAGATAGTACCTGCTGAAACTACCGAATCAAGAGTGGCTCCGGTCTTAAGAACATCGTTGCAATATCTGTTAAGTTTTGATAAAACGGAATTTCCGATGGATAAAAAAGAAGATTTTCGCTATGATTTTTATGGTTACGAAAATTTTGACGCACTGGGAACTCTTGAGAATGAAGCTTTTTTTTCTGATAACTTAAAGATGAGTGAATTCTCTTGTGGACTTCCTACCGACAAAAATTATTGTTCGGACTGTCTTTCTTTTCAGCCAAAACCTAATAAAGAATATCTGTTAAGTGCATGGGTTAAAGAAGAAACCGCCATTCAATTAAAAAACTACGAAAATGCGGTAATCAATGTAGTCTTTTTTAGCAATGTCGACACTAACGATATCAGATACAAAATAGGAATGGAAAGCTTTACCGCTAAAGGAGATATTATTGACGGATGGCAAAGAATTACAAGCAAATTTTTAATCCCTGAAGAAACAAAAACCATAGGAATCGAGCTTGAAAATAAAAGTGCCGGGATCCCTGTTTATTTTGATGATATCCGAATACATCCGCTTGATGGAAGCGTAAAAACATTTGTATATGATGCCGAAACCTTCAAACTGATGTCTGAACTTGACGAAAACAATTATTCTACTTTTTATGAATATGATAATGAGGGTGGTTTAGTTCGCGTAAAAAAGGAAACCGCAAAAGGAGTTAAGACCATTCAGGAAACCCGTTCAGGTAACATTATTAACAAGTAGATGAAAGTTATGTTTTATAAAATGATGCTGTTTATCAGTTTTCTAACAATTGCTACAACTGGATACAGCCAAACTGCAAACGAAGTTTTGCAACAAATGTCGAAACAGTATAGTAGGACTGAACCCCTGCAATACAATTCAAATTATGTTTTATATAAAACGGCCGAATCTAAAACAATAGAGCAGGCCTATAAAGGAATCTTTATAAAAAATGTTGCTAATGAGGTTTATATGAAAATCGATCAAACCGAGATCTTGAATTCTAAAACTATAAATGTAAAAATAAGTCATTCCGAAAAAGCAATTCAAATTGCAGATCCGGTTAAAAGCTATTTTGGAAGTTTTGACATTAAACCCCTGTTGGATTTATGCAAAATAGAAGCTATTAAAGATTTTAAAACCTATTGGGAGATTACTTTGAAAGCCAAAAATTATTCAAATCTTCCCTATTCGAAGATAGTCGTGCACATATCAAAAAAGTATTTCATAGAAAAATCTATTTTTTATTATAGCACAGCCGTCAATTTTTCTAAAGATTATCGTAGTCCAAAATCCTATTATCCAAGATTAGAAGTTATAAATACCAACTTTAACAGGAAAGCGGTTAACAACACATTATTTACAACCAAAAACTATTTTGTAGCAGTAAATAAAAACAAACCGGTACCGGCAGAAAGATTAAAGAATTACGAAGTAATTGATCAAAGAAATAGTTCCAATAAATAAATTAAAACAGATGTATATCAACAAATATTTAATAACACTTGCATTTGCTCTGTTTTCGTTATTGACTTTTGCACAACAGGAGACAACTTTAAGCCTTAAAAAAATTGGAAATCAACTTCAGGTACAGGATAGTATCTATGTAAAAGATTCGAAGTTCGCCGACATTAAAAAACAAAATCTGTTTACTTCTGTAAATCCAAATGTATCGGTGCATTTTGGTTTTATAGACGATAAAAGCAATACAGCAGAATATCAAAAAATATACTCCTGTGAGGTCGAGTTAACAATAAACCCTTATGATAACTCTAATCGTAAAATCGCAAGTTATACTACCGGCAACGGAGATCGTGTCAACTATCCTAAAGAAATTAAACTAAGGATAAAACACGATAATATGACTAAGGGAATTGAGTTTAACGATTATGTTGTCTATAATCTTCCCGGAGTTCATTATGCTAATGCAACAATAAAATCAATTAAGTACTACGATAAAGATAATGTAAGCATTGCTGTAGCTAACTCATCGGCATATTTGGAGCTCATGTTTACTACAGATCGTTACTACAATCTGCAGTTTAGCAGTACACAAACCAGCTCTGTACTTCCTTTACAATATCAATTTTTAAAATCTGACGGAACCTCTGTCAATAACGTCAGTAACGGTGCGGAGGAGATTGTTATTTCGTGGCACAAGGATCCCGTGGCACCTGCTGTAGAGTATGAATTGGAATGGACCTGGATTGATAATTTTGCTGCCGATGGCGGAACATTAGCTGTTAATCAAATTCCGTTAAGCAATCAGGACTTCAAATTAAACAGTACGAGAATTCAAACCAAAGACACCTCTTATAAAATTCCGATTGTTTATTCGAAAGGATATATTGTATACAGAGTGAGGCCAGTTGGACGATTTTTGGACAATATCACTAAAAATTATTACGGAAACTGGACTTCGGGAGTTGCGACATCACAAGAAAAAGTTGGGGACTGGTCTCATTACATAACAATAGATCAAAACCACGAGGAGGGAAAGAAAAACTGGCAATACCAATCTTCTTTTGCTGAAGATGGAAAGAAGAAAGAAGTAGTAAGTTACTTTGATGGTTCTTTGCGTAATCGTCAGACCGTTACTAAGATCAACTCTACTAATAAAGCAGTTGTCGGCGAAGTTATTTACGATAATCAAGGCCGTCCGGCTATTGAAGTATTACCGGTTCCTGTAGAATCATCAGGTATACACTTTTATTCCGATTTAAATAAAAACCAGCTGGGCACATCCATTTTTACCCATAATGACTTTGATTGGGAAAACGAAAATGATAAAGAATGTACTCCAAAGCTGATCGATGGAATGTCTGATGCAAGTGGTGCCAGTAAGTATTATTCGGAGAAAAACCTTCTTCAGGACAACCATCAGGATTTAGTTCCTAAGGCAGATTTACGCCCTTTTTCTCAAATTGAATATACACCTGATAATACAGGCCGTATTAAAAGTAAAGGTGGAGTAGGAAAAGAGCATCAAATCGGATCGGGTCATGAAATGAAATATTTCTATTCAACTCCAAGCCAAGCAGAACTTAACCGACTATTTGGTTATAAGGTAGGTGATGCAACACATTACAAAAAAAATATGGTTATTGATCCAAATGGACAAGTAAGTGTGAGTTACTTAGATCCACAAGGCAGAACCATTGCTACTGCTCTTGCCGGTGACAAAAAAGGAAACTTAATTGCGTTGCAAGACGAAGGAGATAGTACTTTACATGAAAGAATAAAAGAAAGTCTGCTGGATAAAAATGTCAAATACGCTTCGGGTAACAATAGTATAACGCAAGATGGATTTAAATTAGATAATTCTGTTAATCTTGGGAAAGAAGACATTGTTGGATATACCTACAGTTTTGATAAGATTATAGGAAGTTATAATGACAGTTGTTTAAGTAATAAATATTACCCTTTTGTATACGATTGGTCGATAAGTATGACCGATGATTGTGCCAACGAGTTATTGATTGGCGAAAACGGAGCTGATCTTTCTGCTAAAATTGGTAGTTATAATATAAGTGCTTATGCTCCTGTTACTTTAGAAAAGACGTCGGTATTATTTGAAGGTAAAAGAAAGAATTCAGACAATGGATTTGATCGTTTGGGAGTAGGGACATACAGTTTTACCAAAAATCTTCAGATTGATACAGCCGTTTTAAATAAATATGCTGACGATTATGTTAATGAATTAAAGAAGGGGACAGCATGTAAACCTGTTTTGGTCGAGTTTCAAAAAGTTATCCAGGAATTTGATTGTAATGTAACTTGCAGAAGTTGCGAGGAAGCTCTGGTTACGGCTAATTTAGAGAATGAGTTAACTAAGAATGCTTATAAAGCTAAATTTCCTTTAGATGAAAGCAGTCTTGGAGATACAGGTAGTAGAGAATCGTTTATTGTACTTGCAGAAGCAAAGTATGTAAGTGCCAATATTCCTGCTATTGAGCTTAATGTAGAAGAATTAAATGCATATAAAAAGCATTTAGCTATCGAATTTAGAGCTTTATTAGCCAATTGTAGAGAGATCTGTCAGCAGCCGGCAAATCTTTGCGCTATTAATGAGGAAACTTTACTGGCAGATGTCAGTCCAAATGGGCAATATGGTTCTGTTGCGGGGCTGGAAAGAAGTGCTCCTATAGATAAAGATGCTCAGCCAATTCCAGAACTGGAGGATGATGGAGAAATTTTAAGTGTTTTTAATGAAAACAATAAATTATGGTACGGAGGTTACAAAGATACAACCTATCCCGATCCTAACGATGTTGATATTGATATCCCGACAAAAGTTTCAGAATACAACTGGAGACATCCTTTCGGAGGTTCTTACAAAGATGAAAACAATGAAACTGTAAAGGTTACGGTTATAAAAAATGAGGATGGAACATTCACCCCCGCTTTAAGACCTTTTAATGAGGATGAAGTTGTTCCTGTTACAAAGGACCCTTTAAATGATGATCCTAATGTATTTTTGGTAGAACCGCAGCACTTAAACAGTGTGACCGATTTTCTGGAGCTTTGGCAACCAAGCTGGGGAAAAGCATTAGTACCGTATCACCCGGAATACCAATATTATTTATACAATCTGGCCGTTTGCCAAAAAATAGTAGATGGAAATAATTCGGATGGTTTTGATGACAAATTAAGAAATCTGGAATACTTAGACCCGGCAACTGGTTTGGTACAAAACAATGTTTTTTCTAACGGCACTGGAATGGTGTCTATGATATTGAGTTCAGGCGGAACTACTGACCCATTTTATAATGGTGCTCATACCGCTGAAGACGATATAGAATACAATTTAAGAAAGAAAATCATAGTAGCAGGTTTAGGAGATTATTCAACTATAAGCGGGAATTTCGACGGAATGACATTTAGAAATTCTCGAGGTGCTGTAATAAAAATGAATATGCTGCAGACCGCCTATTTCTTTGCCGCTTATTCTAACGGAATTACGCCTGTAACAGCGTATGAGGATGTACTTACCAAGAGTAACGATAGGTTACTGGAAGGTATTAATAACTTGCCGGACAATTATTTAAAACAAAGAATATGGTCCAACTTTAAAGCATATTATATTGCCCTTAAAGAAAAAACACGTACCGTGTTTGCACATATTTATGCGAATAAAAAGCAAATGAACAACAGTTGCATCGGGGACGTAAAAAACACCGATTCGTATGTTACGTTCTTAAAAAAATACGATGTAAATTATAATGGTGTAACGATACCTGGAATAATCGAGTCGTCCTTAGCCACAGCACCAAGTATTCCGGCAGGTTTTGCTGGTTTGGAACCAATCTGCACGGGCGAAACGGCAGTTTATTATGCAGACAAGAAAAAACGTTTTATGCCTTCAGATTACGGGTATGATTCGGGATTAAGTGATGTCGAAGCAATGGCAAGTGCCGATGCAAAAGCAAATGCTAATTTATTCCTTGAAACCGGAAAATGTCCGTTAGGCTTAGACATGGAAATGTTTTTAAAAGGACTTATGGATCGTACGATTCAGCCAAATGGATTATTGGTAAATACACCGGCTTCGAGCATGCCTTATTTAACAGAAGGAATCTATAAAGCACACATAAACCCGGAATTTGATTTGACTAAATCAACAGCCGCTCCAAGAGTAATTGGTAGAAAAGACAGAGACAATCTAAACATCAGTTTTCACCTTACTGAAAACGCAACAGATAGTATTGCATCTTCTATTGTTTTAAAATTTGTAAGTTTTAATCCTAAAGATAATACATATCGTAATCCATGTGGAGAGGGCATAGAGAAGCCGAAGTGGGAAGATGTAGTTGGTGTAAAGAATTTTCATTATGTAGAGTATTTACCGGCAAGCAAAATTTTTAAGTTTAGAATTCTTGCTACTATAGTGCGCAGAGGAACTACGCCTACCTGTATCACACCTGAAGAAGTTATTATTGAAGGATATACCAAAGCTGCCGTTGGAGAATGTCATTTTGCCGGAGGTTCCGGTGTTGGTGAAGTAATTGCATTTGAAGACAATCAGTGTAGCAAAAAAGACCAGTTTAGTGCGGCCTTAACAAATGTATTGCTTGATCTTCAGAGAAGCAACAGTTTAGCAACAACACAAATCATTACAAATAATACCGCTTTTACGACCGGTTATTTAAAATCGTATTTCGGAATCGCTGCCACAGATGTAGTAAAATGGAATTATGACGAAGTAGCTGACGAGAGAATTTTCTCTATCAGTGTAAACGATACGCTTCGTATGAAATTAAACGGCGGAAGCGTTAGCACTGCTATTCCTGCGATTAAAGATTTGTTTATAACCAATTTAAAAGAGGGCGGAAAAAGCAATATAGTCAGAGTAGT
Source organism: Flavobacterium sp. ABG (assembly GCF_001027725.1). Taxonomy (NCBI): domain Bacteria; kingdom Pseudomonadati; phylum Bacteroidota; class Flavobacteriia; order Flavobacteriales; family Flavobacteriaceae; genus Flavobacterium; species Flavobacterium sp. ABG. The sequence continues at coordinate 31,431 of NZ_LEKS01000030.1, read as the reverse complement.
TACCAGCAGAGGAAATGGTTTACTAAAAAGAACCGAAACAAAATCATGGACCATAACAGCAGGAAAAAATAACGCCTTGTATTTTGCGTGTTGTGCGCCTTGTGGCGAAGACGATTTTAATGGTGATGGGTATGGAGATAAATGTGGGGATCCGAATGTTTTGCCTGTTGTTAATGCTTGTCAGCTTAGTAATAAAGCGGAAACTGATTATGAAGAAAATTTAAGAATCTTTATAAATAAAATAATAGCTACTGGATTTATTTATCAGGATAAACTAACGTCTCAAGATAATGAAATAACTCAATTAATTAATGGATCAAATCTTACTCAAAATTTTCAGGTTATAAGAAATAATTATTTGATATCTGATCCTACGGGGGTAAATAGAACTATTGACCTTTATAAGTTTAATGCTGATTCTAATATAGGTGATAAAGGTATTAAGATTGTATTTAAAAATTATAATGGTAAATACGAAGCTGTAATTAATATTACAATAGATAATTTTTCGTCAATAGACGTAATTAATTCACTTGATTTCATTGATTCAAATAAAAATATAAGAATTAGTTATACTGATAAAAATGGAGTAACAGCGATTAAAGAAGGAAATATAACAAACGCTGCCATTACAACAGAAGCTTCTAGTGGTAGTGCGCACGGTACAAGTGCGAAACTTTGTGAATTTTTAACCAGTGCCTCAGTTAAAACGGTTTCCTGTTCTAATTTCGTTCTGGATGAGATAATTTTAGAAAATGGGTTAAAGGATGTCTTTAATGAGTTTTTATCCGGAAGTTATAGAGGTACAGTAAATGGAAATAAGATTACATTCGGGAAAGAACCTAATAATGCAATGAGCCAAGCTGCTTCATTCAAGTATAATATTCCGGTAGTATCGAAATTTCTAAGCGATTCTAAAATTAAAGAACGATGGGAAAACATATTAAAAGGTTATCCTTCTAAAAATTTTACAGCACCTGTTTTATTTGATGAGTACAGTATACTTGTTTCATCTTCTGGAATGTGGTTATCTTTTAATAATGACCCATATTCTGGTGCAGAAGACAATGCTTACCATGGAGATATTCGTATTGAATCTAAAAACAAATCTGATAATTTCAATAATGTAAAACATATTAATTCGATTGATATTAGACCTAATAGTGCGCAGACTTTTAGTAGTGTAGTTGATGTTAATTTTACAGATAATAATAATAACAATGTAGTTATTAGGGATGTCGGTTTTGATTTTAGTATTCTTATAATAAAGAATGGGCCATTTTCCTGGAGTGGACAGGGTATTGACCTATGTCGTTTTTTTGATAAAGGTGAACCACGAACCACTTTTAAATCATCAAAAACAGTTGCAAAATCATCTATTACATTAAAAACAGGCTTACCAACCTGCAACGCCCTATGTATCCCTCCAACAGTAGCTCCGGTAGTTTGTGGAGACAAATGGAATGAATACAAAACAGGTTTACAGGCACAAATGCCAACTTATGAAATTCCAAAAAAATTAAAAGACAACGGAACTTTCTTCTGCGAGGCTAATTTTGGATATATTAGTTCAGATTACCTTGCTTATTTAGCGAAGTTTGAAGTTAAGACCGCTAAAGATCCTCTGTTCTTAACCATTGCTGAATTTGGTAGCACCAACTTGAAGTACGGAAATGACCAGACTCCTTTTGTCATCAATGCGTATCATACCTACATTAAATCTATAAATGTAAACGGAGAAGTAGAAATACAAACATGGAGTGATTTTGCAAATTCATACGTAATAGCGAATAAAATTTGTGCGCCTGCTACGATGGTACCTTCGTTTAGTTTGGATTTACCTAAAGATAAAGGAGAAACAACACCTTGTGAAGTTTATCAAAATGCCATTAATCAGACTAATGCACAGCAAGTTTCCGATGCGTTTTATGCCGATAAAAAAGAGGCTTTTAAGCAAAATTATCTTAGAGCAGCCCTTGAAGGAATTAAAGAAGTAGTAACAAAAGAAGCAGTTGATAAAGAATATCAATACACCTTGTATTATTACGATCAGGCCGGAAACTTAGTGCAGACCGTTCCACCGGAAGGAGTAAAAAGACTTTTGCCGGCTTCAGACGAAACGATTAATAAGGTAAGAGAAAAGAATTCAGAAAAAGTAGATACAGCAGCTGTAGATGGTGTACCGGTAAGTCCGGCGCATTCCATGAAAACCGAGTACCGTTACAACTCATTGAACCAATTGGTTTGGCAGAAAACTCCCGATGGAGGGGAGACTGTTTTTGCCTACGACCTGTTAGGCCGAATCATCGCAAGTCAGAATGCAAAACAAAAACTGCAATCGCAATTTAGTTATACACGTTATGATGCCCTTGGCCGAATCTTTGAAGCAGGTCAGTTGCAAACAAAAACAGGACTTACACTAAAGATCAACGAAAATGGAAGATTAGAAAATGCAGCAGAACAACTGGTTGAAGTTGATGCTGTACTTAAAACAATCAATTATCCGTATAATATTACCGACCTTACAGAACAAGTAACAAAAACGATTTATGATAATCCTTTAAAAGACACTCAAAAATGGTTTACAGCTTACGGTTCTGATAATAGTCATAAGCGTGTAACCGCAGTTTTATATTTTGATACTCTTGGCAGTCAATCACCTGTAGCAGGTTATGCAAACGGTATTTTCTATGACTATGATGTTCACGGAAATGTGAAAGAATTGGTACACCATATTAACAATAGCGAAGGATTGAATCTAATGAAGAAAACTACTAAAAAAGTGGTGTACGATTACGATTTAATTAGCGGTAATGTAAATAAGGTAACCTATCAGCCTAATGATTCTAATGATCAGTTTATACACCGTTATGAATACGATGCAGACAATAGAATTCAACAAGTATATACCAGTAAAGACAATATCATCTGGGAAAAAGAAGCGAACTATCTTTACTATGACCACGGTCCTTTGGCACGTATTGAACTTGGGGACAAACAAGTTCAGGGGCTTGATTATATCTATACCTTACACGGTTGGCTAAAAGGAGTCAATTCAGAAAGGATTAATATCGCACAAGATGCAGGTAACGACGGATATAGTGTGGCGCAGGATGCCTTTAGTTTTGTTTTAAATTATTACACAGGCGATTATAAGTCTCGTGCCGGTATTGAAAAAGACAATTTACTTTTCTATAACAGGAAACATTTCCCTATAGAAAAAGTGACCAACAATTTATACAACGGAAATATCAAAGAAATGATGACTTCGGTGTTGGATGAGACCCAGCATCCTTTGCCGGCTCAATTCAATTCTTACGAGTACGATCAGTTGAATAGAATAAAGAAAATGACTTCGAAGTGGCTTGCTCGAAGCATGATGTATGATAGTTATGAATCTAATTACAGTTATGACAAAAACGGGAATTTAAAAACCCTTTTCCGTTCAGCACCTACTGAAAATGGAGGTATAAAACCTATGGATCAATTAACCTACCACTATAAGGCAGGAACAAATCGATTAAATAGGGTAAATGATGTTGTACCAAATGCAGAGTTTTCTAATAGTAAGACCAATCCTGATGACACCTCATTGGATATTGACAATCAATATGACAAACGTAATCCGGAGAATCCCGATTATAAAAATTATGAATACGATGATATCGGTCAGCTAACACACGATAATCAGGAAAAAATAAAAATTGACTGGCGTGTTGACGGAAAGGTTAAATCGGTTACAAAAGAAAATGGTACTATTGTTAGTTTTGAATACGATGGTTTAGGAAACCGAATTGCTAAAGTTGTCAAAACACCTACCAAGACCACAACTACTTTTTATGAGCGTGATGCCCAAGGCAATGTCCTGGCTACTTATGAAATGAACAAAACAGGTAATCAGGTAACCTACGATCTTATCGAACATGATATTTACGGAAGTAGCCGTCTTGGAATTGAGAAAGGCAGAAAATCAATCAGCGAAGCTACCATTCCGTCAGCACTACGAAAAAGTGTTGCGAGTAGTAAATCGCTTGCCAGTGCAGCAGAAATGCCTATTACAGCTAATACTGCAACAGCGGTTCCTACCCAGTCAGGGTTAAAATTTGATGCCGTAACAGATGCTGTTGTATGGGATGAAAAGGCGGAAAATGATATTAATTTATTTAATCCTTCTCTGCCATTAACAAAGTCAATAACATTAAGTGCACATTTAAAGATTGACCCGGCAAATGCGCTTAACTCGACTGGTCTTGTTGCCGCATTACACGGGGCTTCAATAAGAGGGGACAATTGGCCTGAGGATCGTACAGATTCGTATTTAAACTCTGTCCTATTATCGGTTACAAAAACAAATGATGGAGGATATTTGCCAACGGTTTCACTGGTAAATTATAGAAGAGGACATTATAAATATAAACAGAAAGGAGCTACATTTGGTTTCAGAAATTACAAATACATAACGAATTTCGAAATTAAATCAACCGCAATTCCGGAAGATGAATGGGATCTTAAAGCAGTAATCTCTGATGGTAAGAATGGTACATATACCGTAGAAATAATGGTAAATGGAAACGTTTACCAGGCAATAGCTTCTGATCCAATTATAGCAGCCTCTGGAAGAATAAAGGTAGAAGGTCTAAGAAGAGGCTCAGATAAACTTCACATTATAAAACCTGCAAACTCTTTAGGGGGTACCACGATTAATTACTATCCTGCAATGAGAAGAGATCCGGGGGGAAGAAGTACGTATAATGCTCTTCTGTCTGAAATCTGTGATTTTACATATTCAGTTAAAAACGAGCAGTTACCTGAAGATGTCGTATCAAACGAATATTCTTTTGATGAAGGAGAAGGCACAACAGTTCAGTCTGTTACCGGACCAACAATGACTCTAAAAGGGACTACTTTTGGCAAAACTTATTGCGGTCCAAAAGATGGTGATAGGGATGGTGACGGTTGGATCGATATAAAAGATAACTGTCCGAAGATTTTTAATCCGGGTCAGGAAGATGATGATAAGGATGGAGTTGGAAATGTTTGTGACAATTGCAAATATCCAAACCCGCTTCAAATAGATAAAGATCAGGATGGAAGAGGTGACGGTGATAAACCCGGAGATGTAGGTTGTGATAATTGTACAGAAATGCCTAACTTTGATCAAGTTGATACCGATCAGGACGACGTTGGTGACGTTTGCGACAATTGCAGATTAGTAGCGAACCCATTACAAGAAGATGTAAACCAAAACGGAATCGGTGATGTCTGCGAAGGAGTAGCACAAGGAAAAGGCGAAGAAGCCATTCCGGGAACTCCATTACCGTTCTACCGTACAGTAGGAGACAAACGTTATGAATTAGCGAACCATTTAGGTAACGTTCTTTCGGTAATTTCAGATCGTAAACTTTTTAGTATTAATAATCATTTTACACCGGACGTTTTTAGTTATTCAGATTACTATCCTTTTGGAATGCTAGTGCCGAATAGACATAAAAGCATTGATGATTATCGTTATGGGTTCCAAGGGCAGGAGAAAGATGATGAGATTAAGGGTGGTGAAGGGAATTCGTTGAATTATACTTTTAGGATGCATGATCCTAGGGTTGGAAGGTTTTTTGCGGTAGATCCTTTAGCTAGTGAGTATCCTTATAATTCACCTTATGCATTTTCTGAAAACGACCCTATAAACTATATTGAACTAGAAGGTTTAGAAAAATCTCCTACCAAAGCACAAGTGATAACAGCTACTAGAAGAGCCACGTCTCTTATATCTGCATTTAATTCAAGATTAAGTTTGATTGCGGCAAGAGGTACTGCTGATGCATTCAACAATGCAAATTCAATTGGACTTTCTGATGTTTTTGGAGGAGATAATTTAGATGATTACACATCTTTAGACGAAAGGAGAGCTTATACAGCAGGAAGGATTATTGGAGATGTTGCTGCGATTGCTCAGGGAGGTATTGAAGTTGAAGGTGGTTTAGGAGGTGCCGCAGTAGGTCTTGCAGGTGGAGGAGTTGGAGCTCTTCCTGGATTAGCTGTAGCAGGGCATGGTGCTTTAGTAGGTGGAACAGCTGGAATTGATTTATTAAAGACCTCTGTTCAAATTACTAGTATGGTTGAGCCAAGTAGTGATTCAAATCAGAATTCTTCAGATGAGTCTGATTCTAGCAATTGGGAAAGACGACCTAAATTTAGAAAAAAGACAACTAATGATGCTGTAAAAGAAGCAACAGATAAAAATGGTAAAATGACCTGCGTTAAATGTAAGACAGAGGTGACAGGTAAGAAACAAGCTAATGGTAAAAGAGATTTTCAATTAGGACATACTGATGGCAACGAGTGGGCAAAGCAAAAAGATAAATATAATAGCGCAAGGAAGAAAACAGGAATAAAAACGTCAAGAAGTACTGTTATTGATGAATATCAAAAAAATGTAAAAGTTGAATGTGTAACTTGCAATACATCCGATGGGGGAAAATATGGGAATACTCGAAAAAATTCAGGAAAATAGAAAAATCAAAAAATGTTAAAAAAAATAGAACAATTATTAGAAAAAAAACCAGAATTATCTGAAAAAATTATTCTTGAAAATGAATTTGAAATTGACTTCCTTACTTTTAACAATAGACCGTTTTTAGGTGCTACTTCAATTATTACTCAAGGAATAAGAAAATTATCAAATTGTGATAAAGATATTATTTTTATATATTCAACATTCAGTGAATCTGTAAATTTTGAGTTAATATCTTTAATTGCAACCTATTTGGATTTGCATTATTTTAAACAAGATTATCATATAGATTTTGGTGATATTTTATATATAAATAATTTCAAATTAATAGCTGGTACAGATTTTGAAGGGTTTTATACTTTGCATCCAAGCTATTATGAAGGTATATTAGAAAATGATAAATATATTTGGTTGCTACCTATATTTAAATCTGAGTTTGATTACATAAAAAAATATGGTTCAGATGCATTTCAAGAGATTATTGAAATGAAAGACCCAGATTTATCGGATTTGAAAAGATTTAGTATTATATAACCCCCAGCTCTCCTAAGAGTTCTACTGAAAAGCTGCGCAAATGTCCCAGCTCTTCGAAGAGTTCTAATTGCGAGCTGTGCGAATGTCTCCTGACTTCGCACCCACAATCTAAAGCAAACAAAAAAGCCACTTCATTAACGGAGTGGCTTTTGGTTAGTAAGAAATGATATTCTTAATCATTATATTTTTGGTCAATTACTCGACCTGCTGTTTTACTATTGTGATGTGTTGTAAAGGTTTTGGCTTCAATTTCATCATGGGTCTTGTTGTGTTGTTCATCAATAAACCATTGCAATACTTTTTTATGAGTGTCTTTTCGTTGGTTAACAGTTCCCCAGCTCTCCGAAGAGTTCTAATGAAAAGCTGCGCAAATGTCTCCGACTTTGCGCAATTTTTTTTATTAAGAACGTAGATTTAATAAAACAAACAAATCGCTCTAATTGGATGATTTGTTTATGAATCAGATGACAAAAAAATCTTTCTACGTGCACAAACAAAGACATTTTGCAAATAACAAATGGAGTTATTTTAAGTTTAGATCTGCCAACTTTTTTATTTGTCAATAACGGATTTTACTTCTGATAGTTTGTACTTTTGGCAAAAATTAAAACATGAAAAAAACGAGTCTAGTTATTCCATTATTTAAGCAATTTATAAGGGAGACCGAAACAGGTAAACGACTCAAAAAAAACGGAGAGAAAATTAAGGCAAGCTCCATAGAAAATTATAAATATGTATTACAGAATTTAGTTCAATTTTCGAGTGATACACAAATGGAGCTCCGCATTTGTGATGCCACAAAACTGGATAAACGGGAGTTGCAATCTGAGAAAAACTACTGGAAAAAATTCTATCAAAAATTCACAGATTTCCTATACAAAAAAGGCTGTCATGATAATTATGTTGGTGCTAATATTAAGGTAATCAGAGTTTTTTTTAATTACTTAAAAAATGACAAGGATTTAAATACAGGAGATTTCCAGCGTTTGTTTTATGTACGAAAAGAAGAAATTGAAATCTTTGTACTTTCACCGGAACAACTTAAGTTTTTAATACATGACAAAGAATTCGAACAAACACTTATTCCCAGTTATAAACGGATCAAAGATATTTTTGTTTTTGGTTGTACAACAGGTTTACGTTATTCGGATATCTTTTTATTGAACAATAAAAACTTTGAAAAAATGGAAGGCGATTGGTACTTAAAACTCAAATCAAAAAAAACGAAAACGTTTAGTTTTATCAAACTTTCTGCTTATGCGGTAACTATTTTTCAACATTACAGTACTACAAATAATAAAACGCCGCTTTTTGGAAATACCAGTTTATTCAATTTTAATAAAAGTTTAAAACATATCGGAGAACTTGCCGGCTTTACATCTCCAATAGAAGTCTCGCGGGAAAAACAAGGCAAAACACAACGTATCACTAAAAAAACGGATACTTCTAGAAATCGGTTTTGCGATAAAATGAGTTCACATATGATGCGACGTACTGCTATAACAACGCTCCTTATTTTAGGAATGCCGGAACATTTGGTTCGCAAAATTAGCGGGCACAGTCATGCGAGTACCTCATTTAATCGTTATGTGCATTATGCACAAGCTTATATGGATAAAGAAATTGAGAAAGTACATAGTAAATTGGAGAGTTATTAAACAATACAACTACTTTCCAGTTTCCCGAAGAGTTCTACTGAAAAGCTACGCAAATGTTTCTGACTTTGCGCTTTTGCGAATATTTTTATAATCAAAAGTTTTCTTAATATCGTTGAATTTAATAATGATTATTTCTAAAGACAGATTTTAAATTCAAAACATCAATTATTGGATTATCCGCTTTCTCAATAGTTAGTAATCCGGAATCATTTGTATAATTACTGGCACTGGAATAAACATAATCTGGTGCTTTGTTGACATAACCTGCTCTCACGGGATTTAAATGGATATAATCTAATTTTGTCCACATAAATTTATTGCTATAAATTTCTTCTGCGTGATTTCCGTATTGCCAAAACTGATACATTTTATTTCTGGTATGTTTTTTTTGCAGCCAATTTAAATCGTTCCAAAATCCATTCTCTTCTGCTTTCCGGATTGACTTGAATACTTTCAAGAATTCTTTTTGCTGTATATTTTTTAAAATCTCTGATTAAATCAGATAATTTACCCTCTTCAGATTGTACGATCATGTGAATGTGATTACTCATAATAACGTAACCGTATAAAATCATTCCTTTATTTGCAATGCAATAATCTAAAGATTCAATTACAATATCTCTATAACTTTGGCGTGTAAAAACATCTATCCAGTCTACAACTGTTGGCGTTATAAAATGTGGAAGTGTTTGATCTCTTATTATGTATCCTTCTTTCATTATTTTTTCAAACAAAAATATAAGATTTAACTTATGTTTAATATATTTCTATGAAATAAATAAAAAAAGCCTGGAGACTCCTAAGAGATTTATGTTCTTAACAAAAAAATTGCGCAAAGTCGGAGACATTTGCGCAGCTTTTCATTAGAACTCTTTGGAGAGCTGGGGATGAGTAATTATTGCTCATCCTTTCCTAAATTATTTTTAATTATCATTCTTTTTCAATACGTTATAAATATAAAATCTTATATCACTAACTCTGAAACACTACCGATACATTACCACATTACCGTTTATCTTCTTAAAAAATCTTCATAACTAATAGTTACATACGGTCTATCTAATTTTAACCAGTGCAGCTTTTCTTCATTTAAAATACAACTTTCAAAAATTTTACAAGCATTTTCTTTTCTGTACCAAAATTCTCCATAATCAATTACCACTTCATCTAATAATATTTCATCTATTCTGTATAAATCAACTTGATCATCAAAAATAGTGACGAATTTTTTTTCAAAATTTATGACTTTCTCATAATAGGATTTATGGTTTAAAAATTGCCCGTACTTGATGAAAAGCTTTATGAAATTAATTTCACCATCAAAATCAATCGTTATTTCTTCTCCATTAAAAACTCCTTCAAAGGTAGAATATCCGGGATCAGCTCCCATATCATTGTAATATAAACTATGACTACTGAATTTATCTGAATTTTTAAGAATTATATCATATAAGTCATAATTTTTTTTTTTTATTACATAAACAATTAAATGCATAAATATATAATTAAAATGTTATTATATGTGTTTCGTTGTTACCGCTCAAAAACATAATTGTACCGGATGTACCAGCTTTACCTTCAGCTTTTCTACTTTTCAATGACGAATTTGTAAAATTCTTAAATCCTGCCATAAACTCATCTAATGATGTCCCAACACCGGTTGCATCAATTATTGTATATCCATTTGTACCAGCTTGTTTTGTTCCGTCTCCTATATTCTGTTTTATTGAATTAAGAGTATTAACCGATAATCTTTTGCTCTCTGCAGCAACTTCTCTACCTAATACATTAAGTGTTATTTCGCCACCTCCATTAGCTATACCTTCTCCTTTTATTATAACATCAAATCCTCTTTCACTTAATTCTCCGGCAGTAGCTTTCAATCGCTCTAAAGATTTTAATTCATTCTTACTTTTATTCGCAAATTCAAGAGCATCTTCTGTAATATTTATTACTCCCTTAGTAGCTTCCATTTCACCTTTTCTTGCAAATTTCCATACTTTGCCAACAGATGAACCGCTTATTACTGGTAAGAGAATTCCAGCTACGGCAAACCCTTTATCTAAACTTGATGCTTTATTCCCTTTGGTATTAATTGCTTTATCGCCTCTAGTACCCCAAGTTACAAGTACAATCGCATCATCAACATCAGTAAACTGCAATACATCACCAGCTACATCAATAGAAGAATATCCAAGTACACGCATAAACTGTTTTACTGGCTTATTGCTATCTTTTGGATGTGCAAGAGCTACTTGATTAGAGTTTTTGAAAATTTTCCCCAACCAATAATAAGTTACAGGAGAAAAAGTAACACCCCTAAACATTTCTAAACCTTCTAGTTCAGTTGCATCGATTACTCTATTCGAACTAAAAGAATATGGGCTGTTCCATGCATAATTTCTATATAACGGATCCACCGCAAAAAACCTACCAATCCTCGGGTCATGCATCCTAAAAGTATAATTCAACGAATTCCCTTCACCACCCTTAATCTCATCATCTTTCTCCTGCCCTTGGAACCCATAACGATAATCATCAATGCTTTTATGTCTATTCGGCACTAGCATTCCAAAAGGATAGTAATCTAAACGTATCTTAAATCAATAAATACAGGAACTTAGCTATCTATAAAATACACCTAAAATCACATTAAAAGGCATTTTTTCGCTTTTCAAAGATAAAAAATAAATTGAAGTATTGACGTAATATAGCGGTTGGTTATAAGGCAAAAATTCAAACGCAATAAAGGCCAAACCTAAAGGAATAGGCTTTTTCTTTTTTAACATTTTCATCCATTTCGGGGTTTGTCTTCGTGGATTTTTATATATTTATACTAGTAAAAAGACCGTTTACTATTTCTAAATTTAGACATCCATCCCGATAAGTAACACACAATAAAATGACAGAAATTTTCAAAATATACAAATTTGGAGTCGAAGATGTCGAAAAAAATGAAGTATTGCTTAATGAGCCGCACAGTCACAATTACGAAGAGTTAATTATTGGCATTGAAGGGCAGATTGATCATTTTATAGATTTTAAATCTACTGTTTTTAATGCCCCTTTTATTTCTTTTGTGACCAAAGGCAAAGTACACAGAGCCAAACCGGGTTTAAAAGACGGAAAATGTGATTTATGGGTCATTCGGTTTAGTAGTGAGTTTATACCCGAAACCGTTTTTCAACTTTATTCCTATTATCATAATGAGGCCAATATTTCGCTTCAAAGAGATATGTGTTTCTCGAGATTGTTGTCACTCTGCGAAATGATGCACATGGAAAGTATTCAGGAAGAACCTGATTTGGGAATTATACGACAATTGCTTGGCGCTTTATTTACGATGATAGAATCGGAAAGACGAAAATCAAAATTGGAAAATGAAAGTATTGAAAAAACAAAAAGTCTGACTTTTAAGAACTTTTTGATATTATTGGAGCAACATTATACGAAACCCGAAGGTGCCAGTTTTTATGCAGACAAATTGTCGATGAGCAGCAGAAATCTTAATCTGATCAGTCAGCGGATATTACAGCAAAGCGTCTCGGAAATCATTGAAACCAGAAAACTGATACAAGCCAAAAATCTGCTAACGACTACAGATATGACCATTTCCGAAATTGGTTTTGTATTAGGATTTAGCGAAAACACTTATTTCGCGCATGTTTTTAAGAAAAAATCGGGACTTACTCCAAGCGAGTTCAGAAGCGAAATGAAAAAACTCATTTCCTAAAAACACCATACTTCTTCCTAATAGTGTTATATCCGGCCTTTAGATAATTTACAACTTTGTACTATCATTTTTTAATAACCAAAATTATAGATACAATGAAAACAATTTCAAGAAAAATTATTCCGGCAGCAGTATTAATTATAGCCATCACAATGGTTAGTTGTGAACAGAAAAAAGAGCTTCCAACTGAAGAAAGCGCTACAGCATTAAAGCAACTAAAAGAATTAACTGCCGCAAACGAGGTTATTACTGAGAATCTCGCAAAATTTGACACCTTAGATTATACGGTATTCAGTAATCAACAATGGGAACGACTACATGAAAGCCATGCAAAAGACATCCTTGTTCATTTTCCTGACGGACATACCGAAAAAGGGTTGGAGCAGCACATCAAAACACTAAGTGCCATGTTTGTGTATGCGCCCGACACCCGAATCAAAGAGCACCCTATCCGAATTGGCTCCGGTAATACAACAGCTGTTATTGGTACCATGGAAGGAACTTTTACCGTACCGATGCCAATAGGAGGTGGTAAGTTTATACCTCCAACAGGTAAGAAATTTAAATTACCAATGGCGACCATAGGAATCTGGAAAGACGGAATCATGACCGAAGAATATCTTTTTTGGGATAATAAATCCTATATGGACCAAATTGGACTTGGTAAATAATTACAACAAAAGGACATATAATTCTATTTATTTTAAATAATCTGACCTAAGGAATGGACAGGAAAAAATTTTTAAAAACAATGGCAATAGTACCACTTACAGGAGTCGCTCTCAAACTAAATGTATTAAGTAAATTGTCGGATCAATTAGAGAGTACCGAAAAAATGCCCCTATTATTTTTAGGGCATGGCAATCCGATGAACGCTATCGAGGATAATGTATTTGTGGAAGGATTTAAAAATGTCGCAAAAACATTGGCCAATCCCAAAGCGATTCTTTGTATATCGGCGCATTGGGAAACAAAAGGCACATTTGTAACCGCTATGGAGATGCCACGTACCATTCATGATTTTGGTGGTTTTCCACAGGCCTTATTTGATGTACAATATCCGGCCAAAGGGAGTTTTGAATTGGCTAAGGGAACCCAACAGCTAATTACTAAAACTCAAATTGAACTGGATTACGAATGGGGACTTGATCATGGTTCCTGGAGTGTTGTCAAACATTTGTATCCAAATGCGGATATTCCTATTATTCAGATGAGTATCGATTACTCACAGCCGGCATCTTATCATTATGAACTTGCAAAAGAACTGGCCGCATTAAGAAGAAAAGGAATTTTAATTATCGGTAGTGGTAATATGGTTCACAATCTCCGAATGGCGGCATGGGATCAGATGAAAGCACCCGGATACGCCTATGATTGGGCAACCGAAGCGAATGAGAAAATGAAAAAACTAATCTTAGATGGCGATCATCAGCCTCTGATTGATTACCGTTCGCAAGGTAAAGCATTCGATTTAGCGATACCCACTCCGGAACATTATCTTCCGTTGCTTTATACACTTGCATTGCAAGAGAAAAATGAAGAGGTAAGTCTTTTTAACGATTATCTCATTGCAGGATCACTTAATATGATGTCAATAAAAATTGGGTAGTGGTTTAGCATAATCAGCCCGAGTCGCCGGGAATCGAACCCGGGGACAAACAAAGAACGAAAGGAGTTTTCTATAGGCTAACTCTGCCTCACTTTGAAGAGGGGAATAAAAAAAATGCGCAACTGTCTCTGACTTTGCGCATTTTTTTATGCCTTATTAAATTAGATGTCTTTTAAATTTTTAAAGTCTGATCATCGAGATCATTGATATTTTGAATTTAAGCATTCAAATATTAATTAGATTAAACCAATTGTAAACTGATTAATAAAACTTCTATACATCTGGCTTCTTTTGTCAAATATTTTGAATAGGAGAATAGGTGTTTTTAGGAGCAGTGATAGGTCTTTTTAAAGTGTAAATATGAATGGAAGTATTTAATATTAAACTCTTCTTGATTACTTACATCGCATTACAATTAAAGCAAGAGAAACGTTTTTACTTTTTGTTTGAAATAGAGTGATACAAGTTGAATTAATCTATTGATGCAAAAAATGATGAATAGTAGCATTATTTACAATTATACAAAAGTCAAAGGGACTTTTTTTTATTTACCATTATTTCTGTTAATTAGTATTACGCTCTATCTTTACACGCAAGATAGTCTCGATGCCTACTCTTATGCTCAAATCCAAAAGAATACTTTCTTTTATCTTAATAGCAAGTTATCTCAGTATCCGGATCTTCAAAGTAACCTTAGCGAAACAGGGGATACGTTGGTTGCTTTTTCATTTTTAAGTTTATTTGTTCTATACGCCCCAAAAGTATGGGAAGATTTATTGTCAGCGTCGCTTGTTGGGCTATTATTTTCGATAGTATTAAAAAAGATATTTGCTGTGCCAAGGCCCGCAGCGGTATTTAATACAGATAATTTTGTAATCATTGGAAAAACATTGTGTGGCTGTAATAGTTTACCTTCGGGACATTCCATAACAGTTTTTACAACACTGACGGTTTTGTTACTTACGTTTATGCCGAAAAAAACAATTCATAAAATTGTATTGTGCAGTTTTGTGCTTGTGTTGGGATTAATTCTCGTCCTTGCCAGAGTAGCGGTTGGGGCACATTATCCGCTTGATATTATTGTGGGAAGTATTATTGGTTATATCTCGGGACTTCTGGGAATTTTTATTAACCAAAAATATAATATTTGGACCTGGATTAACAATAAAAAATACTATCCTGTTTTTATTTTAATGTTTATAACTTTCTGTTTTTTAATTGTATATAAAGAGATTCGTGAAAATTTAATGATTTTTAGTCTATCTTTAGTTTGCTTAATTATTTCAATTTGTAAAATTACTACTGTCTATGCTAAAAAGTAATTTAAGACTGTCTCATTTTGCCATGTTAATGAGTTTTATCAACTTTTTATTCTTTCATTTTTCATTTTTTTCCTTTGTTGTTGATAATCTTGATTCTAAAAGTTTTAACGGTAGTATAATTATTATTAGTTTAATACTGTCCGTTTTACTTGTAAACTTCATGATTTTTTATATACTGCTTTTTTTGTCACATTTTGTTGGAAAGCTCCTTTTGGTGTTGTTTTTCTTTATCAATGCAATTGCCATTTATTTTGTTAATACGTACAGTGTAATAATTGACGAAAGTATGATTGGCAATGTGTTGAATACCAATCTTGAAGAATCCGGTAGTTTTTTTTCAATAAAATTAGTATTCTATGTAATTGTGCTTGGAGTTATTCCCGGTGTTTACATTGTAAAAGCAAAAATTATAAACGAAACGTTTAATAAATTTTTAATCACTTCTTCACTTAGCTTACTGTTGGTATTAATTTTAGTATTTGTCAACGCAAGCAACTGGTTGTGGATTGATAAAAATTCAAAAAAATTAGGCGGACTGGTAATGCCTTGGTCGTATTCAGTAAATGTTTCGCTTTTTTATATTCATAAACATAAAAAGAACGAAAAAGAAATTTTATTGCCCAATGCGACGATAAAAGATACTAAAAAGGCAATCGTGGTTTTAGTAATTGGAGAATCGGCAAGAAGCCAGAATTTTTCTTTATACGGATATGCGAAAAACACCAATCCTTTACTTTCTAAGACACCAAATTTACATCATTTTAACGCTACTTCTTTAGCCACTTATACCACTGCAGGTGTGAAATCTATTCTGGAACATAAAAGAACGGACGATCTCTATGAAGTTCTGCCCAATTATTTGTATCGAAATAATGTAGAAGTAATTTGGAGAACCACAAACTGGGGAGAACCGCCAATTCATGTTAAAAATTATCAAAACAGAGAATCTTTAAAGTTAAATTGTAAAGGCGAAGGCTGTAATTACGATGAAATTCTTTTAACCGGACTAAAAGGACAAATAGTATCAAGTAACAAAAATAAAATATTGATAGTACTGCATACCAGTACGAGTCATGGACCAACATATAGCAAGAAATACCCAATTGAATTTGAGAAATTTAAACCGGTTTGCAAGAGTGTTGAGTTAGGAAATTGCTCTCATAACGAATTGATTAATGCCTACGACAATACCATTGTTTATACTGATTACATCTTATCTAAAGTAATTGAAGACTTAAAACAATTAAAAGAGTACAATAGCACCATGATTTATGTTTCAGATCACGGAGAATCATTAGGAGAAAAAAATCTGTATATGCACGGACTGCCGATAAGCATTGCACCTAAAGAACAATACGAAATCCCTTTTATTGTTTGGTTATCTGATAGTAAAAAGCAACTCAAATCTAATAAAACAGTATCTCAAAATTATGTATTTCATAGCGTTTTAAATTTTCTAAACGTCCAGAGCCCAATTTATGATGAGAAAATGAATATTTTTAGATAGTGAATTACTTTGCTGCTTTTTGAAGGATTTCTGATAAAAATTGAGAAAGTGTGTCCGTATTTGTGTAGTGTCTGCCGGATATTTAGAAGAGTTAGGGCTTTTGAGATATTTATGTTCTTAGCAAAAAATGCGCAAAGTCAGAGGTATTCGCGAGTTTTTCAGCAGAATTCCTCGGAGAGCGGTGTAAGAGCAAGAAAAAAGCCTGTAAACTATTTTATGTTTACAGGCTTCTTGTGGAGTCGCCGGGATTACAATCGAACACCTAACTCCTATATTAATGTTTATAGATAAGCTTGAAAAAAAACTTGAATCCCTAGGTTTAAAGGCTTTTTTAGAAATTGACGTTGTTTTGGAATTTGTACTCATTTTTCTATTTCGAATATTTTTTTAAGAAAACTAACCTTTTTTTTAAAAGTTTCCGTCTAAGAATATTCAAGGAGCTCCACAGTTGAACACCTTTGTAATTGTTGTTGCTACTTAAGATAAAGCTTGCTCATCGATATTTTTTAGCTGAAGTTAAGAGTTAAATTAAACTTATTGTACTTTTTTATAGCATTAAAAATTACACAATGAACATAATAACAACAAACAATAGAATAGATGCAAAAAGCATGAAAAGTAATAGATGAAGAATAAATAATAATTGCAGTACTTGCGTTGTACGTATAAAAAGCGTACATTTGTAAAACTGATACGAACTCTAACTCTTTAAAAGACTAAAGAGGTTCGGAAACAAGTCTAATGAATGTCAATAATATCAACTCAGGAAATAACAAAGAAGTAGTATAAAAAGAAATTACTATAAATTCATAAGAGAAATAAAGACAGCATCATTAGACAAATTTAAAACTTATCATTAAAAGAATAATTAACTTTAAAAAGAATAATAAAGAAACAGATACTATTAAATATCCAAATCAAATTAAACCAAGAAAATAGCAAAATTGTAGAACCATATTTAACATGAATGATTATGTCGGTAACCATTAACGACCGAATCGATGTTCGTATCAGTAAAGAACATAAGGAGTTGATTAAGCACGCATCAGTCCTGAGAGGATTTAAAAATCTATCAGAATTTGTAATCTATTGTGTAAACACAGAAGCAAACAAGATCATTAAAGACAATGAAACCGTTTTAAAGACCATAGAGGACAAAAAGATATTTATAGATGCGATTATAAATCCACCGAAGGCTAATGATAAACTTAAGAGGGCTCAAGCGAACCATACTAAATTTATCAGTAACAATGAATTTAAAGATTGAAATCCTTTCAAAGGAGCACAAGAGGAAAGAGTTTAAATGTGGCAAAGAATTATTAGATGATTATTTTCACAAACAAGCGGGGCAGGATGCCCAAAAATTATTATCCGTCTGTCATGTATTAACAGACAAAGATACAGATGCAACTAAGGTACTTGGATATTATACGCTGTCAAGTAGTTCAATTCCATTAGATGATTTTCCAGCTGAGTTAACTAAAAGAGTGCCTAAAACATATAGCATACCTATAGCCTTACTGGGCAGGATAGCTATGGATAAGAGGGAACAGGGAAAAGGATTAGGAGAAATTCTTTTATTTGATGCATTAAAAAAATGTGTGGTACATTCAAAGATCTTGGCAATTCGAGCAGTAGTAGTTGACCCATTAGACCAAGATGCAATTGATTTCTATAATGGCTATGGTTTTATATTGATACCAAGTACTGGAAAAATGTTTCTGCCAATTGAAACAATCAAAAGTTTAATTCCTGATGAAGAATCAGAAGATACTGAAAAGTAAGTTTAGTTTAAAAGGCAACCTATGTGGTTGCCTTTTAAATTTATCTAAATTAAAATTCCGTTAAAATTGCAATCCGGATGAAAAGCCAGTAATAATTTTTTACGAAAAAAAAGTTAACAGTATATAATAAACGGCAATAAAAAAAAAATAAAAAAAACCTGTAAATTAAATGGTTACAGGTTTTTTTTGTGGACTTGACGGGATTACAATCGAACACCTAATTCCTGTTTTAATGTTTATTGATAAGCTTGAAAAAAAGCCTTGAACTCCTTTTAATATGGAATATTTTCTATTTTGATATTTTTTTAAGCCCCATTTCTGTTTTGTTTAATTTAGGATTCTTTCTAGATAGTAGCTGTTTTTTTAATTGAAAATATCCAAAATTATTATTTCAAGGTGTTCGAGAGTTGAACTCCGTCATTTAGAATTAATTGAATAATTTATCTATGATATACAGGTAGGAATTAATGTAAAAATAAATGCTCTACCACTTGCATTGAAAGGAAGGGAAAACATTGGGAGCCATATTTAAAGAAATAAGCAAAGCAACAATAAGGTAACTCTTAACTCAAATTTTAACCGAAAATAATTTCAGGTAATTATACGTCTTGTTTTTTTTTACATTTAACTTTTTTAATTTTATCAGTGATCGGTATTATTCATTGTAGTTTTCAGCTTTAAAAAATATCTAGATTATATTTAAAAAACTGCCCCGCTAAATTTATAAGTAAAGTTTTCGTATTAAATTATTTAGTTCAATAATCTTAGAGCTCTATTGTCTAAAAACGATTATGCAAACTATTTACTTCAGCATTTATAAACATACACAAGCGGAAGAACATATATAATTCTTACGTGTTAAAAATAGTAAAACGTATTTTACTAACGGTAATAAGATTTCAATCTGTGAATCTATACATGCAGCATAGACTTAAATAATTCTCTGTTAAATATTAAAATAGGGCACGTTATTTTCCATTGGGTATTTTCTGCCCCATATAGAGGATTATGACATGTGATATAGATGATTAAATTATAATTCTATTAAATATTTTATGTTCAACCAATTAAATTAAAAAGTTATGAAAAGTAAATTGCTCATTTTTGCATTATTATTGTCTTCAGCAACATTTTTCGGACAGCAGTTAAAAGCTGAATTCGAAAAAAAAATTGACACTGTTCAATCGGACAATAAGAAGGAAATTTTAGTCACTTTTAATGTTAAAGTACCTAAACAGCCAGCTTTTGAAGGAACAAAGGTTACTTGGTCGGTAGATCCTACATTAATGAAACTGAAATATTTTTTCCTTTAAAGAGGGAAATTATAGTCTTAAAAGATAAAGATCTTGATATACCTTTTAGCATCAAGTTTCAACGAAAAAACACTCGAGACCGGATTATTAAAATAAAATTGACTGCTAAAAAAGAAAGTACGGAGATTCCTATTGATCCGGCTCTTACAAGTGAATACATAATATTTGTTAAACCTTCCTCTGAAGATTCCGCATTAAAAAAAAAGAAAGGATATGAACTTTGGCTATATACTGGAACTAACCTTGATTTAATAGACGGAATAAAAGCAGAAGATCTTTATTTTAAGGCAAATTATTTGGCAAATATAAAAACAAAGGGAAATAAAAGCACCCGCAGCTGGATTAATATTGATTTCGGCCGTAATCGGTATTTTAATGACATTGATTCTCTAAGTGGAATGAGTTTCAGTCAAAGATTACCTATTGTGAATCCTGACACTCTTCGTCAGGTAGTAGGTGAATACAAAACGGTAAAAAAAGTAGAAACAAATAATACATTTGTTGATATTTATTATTTGTGGAACGCTACGGATTTTTCATCAGAGACTTCTAAGCTTTTCGTTACTGCCGGGTTTTCACTGAATTCCCAGAGTATTAAAACTACCTATAAGAATTCAGTAACTGTTTCTGACACGATTACTTATCCCGCAGGAACTAATGTACCTTCTAGATTTGGGACAATGTATCGAAATACTAATTTAAGACAAAATAATAAGAGTATAGGAGTTGGATTCGTTTATATTTTGGATGAAGAGAAAATTAATGTAAAGACTTCTATGATTGTGGGGTTGAATAATTTTATTTATCCCAATTATATAGTGTACAATGGAGATGCTGTAGTCCGAGAACGTTATATAAGTGATCCTACTGCTTTCCTCCGTTTCCGCTTTGAGGGAACAGTGCTTAATCCTGGAATTTCTCTTGGTTTTGAAACTTTTCTAAGGGGTGGGTCGGATCCTCTCTATAACGTAACGCTTACAAAAACTATCGATTTTGAGCAGCTTGCAACCTTATTTGGTACACTGCCTACAGCCACAGTATCTAAATAAAGAAATCTTATTTGTTCTTAATTTATAATTAACTGCTTATACTAGCCCTATAATTGTAAAATGCCACTGCTGGTACAATTATAATATTGATTGTATGAAATTGGATAAAATATTGAAATTTTAAAACGAAGATATATGTAGGTAGAAACTTTACCGATTGATATTGAAACGTAAAATATTGCACTTCTGGATAGTCTTTAATAAAGTTGATAATTAGCGCCTGCTTATCTGACGATAAACAGGCGCTATAATGACCTGATATATATAATATTTTAACAGAAACTTTGCCAATAATGCTCAAAACATTGTACAAAGTTTCAAAATCATTATAATATTTAATACTCCTTCTGTAAAAGATAACCGTCAATTACATAATTGAAAATGTTATTTTCAAGAACAGTCTCTTTGAATATATCTAATTTTGTGTCGGAGTTGAAACGAGATAATCAATTGAATGAACAATCTTTAACTCAAATATACCTAAGCTTAGCTGAAGATTATGAACGTTATAAAATGCAATATCAATCTATATTTTTTGAAAATACTTTAGAAAGGTTTGCCATTGAATTTGAGAAAGAATTAGAAGATCAATATCTGACAGATTATAGGTATAATGATTTGTATAAAACTTTTTTAAATCAAGAATTATAAAAAGTAACATCTGACTTTAATCACACTAAATTATTGTAGAAATAATAAGCCTCTAAAGTATTGGAATGTAATTAATTAAATATTTATACCGTCTCAGTTGATTTTTTATCCAATCTTTTAATTAAGATGAAGTTAATAATCACTGAAGATATAGCTATTAAAATAAGTAGTGCAACTAACCAAGTACTTAGACTAATTTCATTAAAAATTTTTACGATTCTGAACACCGAAGTTTTAATACCAAATTTGCATTTATCTATGAAAAAAAATATTAACAAAAATGAATAAATTGAAAGTGTAATTATGGCTCTTTTAAAATATTCTTGAGCCATAACCATATTGTCGATTTTTGAATTAATAACTATAGAATTCTTTTTTGTCTTATTTATAATTGATAATATTAATTGTATAGAAAATTCTTTTTCATCGCCATCTTTGAGTATATCATTATGATAGAATGTACTAAAAGGTTTGCGTTCATGTACTTTTACAGCAAACCAAACTGTTCTTAGAACATATATTGTTAAAAAGAACAACATACAGATTAATAAAAATAATATTGAACTAAAACCGTTTTGTCCAATTAAAGTAGTTGTGATGGCCAAAACAACAGAAGTTATAATTGCCAAAGAACTTATAAATAATGAAGCTTTTGTTTCAATTGCCGAATTTCTACTCAATTCAGATTCATAAATTTTCATAGCATAATCTAAAACTTTTGAAATGTTATCGTCGTTAATAGTAATTTCTTCTACAGTTAAAGGTATTGCATTTTGAACTTCAGCTCTTTCTAATAAAGGCCAAATTAGCTCCCTAAATTTTTCCATCTATTAAAAGTTTAGATATTTCATATGAAAGATTGTAATTTAATTGTTTTTCAATCCAAGCCCACTGCCCATTTGGATTTATTTCTAAAAAGATAAAGTTCCCAACTTCATCTCTAACAAAATCAATTGCACCAAAATTAAGATTTAATCTTTTTGTTAATTTAATACACAAATTTATTAATGTCTCAGGTAATTCTATTTTTTCGTACTTTAACTTTATAGTTTCTGCTTTTCTCCAATCAACTTTAGTTTCAGCATGTTCTTGTGATAATATTTGTGCAGAAAAAACTTTATTTCCAATTACTGTAACCCTTATATCAGTAGTTTTATTTACAAATTTCTGAAAGTAAGTAGGGCAATGTTTTACCCTTTCTAACTCTTTCTTATCAGTAAATAATGTTGTGAAAATTATTTTCTCGTTTCCTTGATCTTCAATAAAACCTGTTTTAATGGGCTTTATTATGCATTCAAATTCATTAACGAATTCAATTGCGAAATCTTTTTCATTTGTAATTAAACTGGGAGGTATATTTAGGCCTAATTCTTTTGCAACTTGTAATTGATGAATTTTAGACTCTGCTTCTCTTATTGAAAAAACTGAACTTATCCAAAAAGCATTCTTTAAAATTTTATATAGACCTTCTAGATAATTGCTTATTTCGTTCAAAATGAATTTTTTTTCTCCATTTGTGAGATCATTATGGTCAATATTCGGTAATTTGGGACGTCTATAATATACTGACTTTATTTTGAGTAAATCAATTTTTATTTGTCGTTCATTATCGGATAAAATAAACTCGTTTTTGTGAAAGTTAAAAGAGAGTGAGACTTTTGTCAAAATGTCTTCTGTATTTAGCCTGTAAAATTTTGCTTTAGAAGTTGTTAATTGTTTTATCACAAAATCGGTTGTGATATCTCCCTTATTTGTAATCAATAAAACATCAATCATCTGTCTCTTGTTTTGTAAAGGTTTTTGTTTCTAGTTGTAACAATTGCATAATATCATCATCATCTCTTTCTTGTAATACTTTTGTTTTAGTTTCTAATTCTAAAGAACAAATATTATAATCATCGGCTTCTCCAAGTACTCGGGTTTTTGTTGTTAAGCTTAAATCAGAACTTTCAATGTCCATAAATGGTATTGTACCTTTTTCAGTTTTTATAACATTTAATGATAATAAATGATCATATTTAAAAATCGGATTATATTCTCCTGTTCTGTTAGTGGCGTAATCTAAAATAAGTGGTCTCATTTGTTTAAGTTTTCAAATTTTAATTAACTTCTTTTCGTTGGATTATTTCCATTTATCCAACTTTCAAATTGCGTATATGTAGTAGAATCTTCATTAATCCATAATCTCATTGCTCCGGAATTATCTGTTGCGATATCCAAATATGGATATAATTTTAAATATTCAACTCTATCAAACGTATATAAATTTGAATTATCTTGAGAGATAGGTACTATTGCACATCTATCAGTATTGCCATCAACAATTCCTAATTCCCAAGGCATCCATTTTGACATTGTTGCATTTGTTGAAATTGCCAAAAGCAAACTTTTTGAATTTTTAAGTCTTTCTTTAATTAGTTCAGCAGTTTGTTTAGTAACCTTACTTCTGTCTAAATCTGAGTCAACTATCCAATCGACATAAACCGTGTAACCTAATGCTGTTAATTCTTTATATAGACCAAAAACTTCTTGTTTGTCCAAAAAGCTATGAGATAAAAAAATATCAAAAGTCATATTTTTTGTGTTTTTGGCAGAAAACATTTTGACACTTTCGTTAAGTGATGTTATTGACGATTTTCTTTTTAAATATTCACTTGTAAATAATGCCATAATTATATTAATTTTTCATTAACGAGCCTCCAGTAATGGTATCCTAATGCAGTAAGTTTGCATGATTTTGAGTTCATTGCAGCAAAATACATATGCTCAGCATCGACAGGAACAATTAATCCAATACTGTGAAGTTTTTGTAAATTTTTAAATATTGCAACATTTTCTGTATTTGAGTACGGTTCAATAACATTGTGCTCAATGTCATTACTATTTGTGAATTCAAATGAAGGATCTAATGAAAAAGTTTCTTGAGGTTCAGGAAAATAATCAATAATTTTACGTAAGTTTTCCGAAGAGACTTGTGGGTTGACAGTCCTTAAAGATGTAAATTTGGTTACGTTCGTTTTAAAAACTGGTCTTTGTTTCCACGGACCAAGTGCCTGATCAATGTAAGCATATACTCCTCCTGGAGAAATATGTCCTCTCAAATCTGATGCGCCACCTTGTAATGCGCTTATTAAGAGCGTGGTAAAGACACCGTGTCCATTAACTTCCAAGGATGTTTCATTGCCTCTGCTTGCTGTCAATATAGTTACACCCTCTTTTAAATGTGAAGAACCATCAGTAAGTGTAGGTGTGCCCATTGCTCCTGAGTGACAGCAATCTAGAATAATTATTTTGTCTACTGCTTTAGATTGATTTGCTATTTTAAGTATATCATCCATGGGAATTCCTTCATCATATTTTTCATAATCAGGAGTTACTATGTATCCTCCAAGTTCATTTAGAAAACCATGTCCAGAAAAATATAAAAGAGCTGTATCTGGATTTCCAGAAAACAGATCAACAATTAATTTTTTAAGCTTCGATCTTTTTGTGACATTTGTTTCTATTTTAACCGCAAAATTAGGAGACCCATCCCCATTAGTTTCTAATGCGTTTCCAATAGCATATGCGTCGTTTTCGCAACCATGTAGAGGGGATGTAGGATAATCGTTAATTCCTACTATTAAGGCTTTTCTCATTATTAACTGTTTTTACCTTCTTTCATTAATTGATCGATTGCTGAACTTATTCTGTTCCATTCCCAAGGAATAACTCTATTTCTTTGCAGATTTGAAGGTAAGTTTGATTTTTCATCAGCTCCTCCGACATAAATTCCAAATACTGGAACATTATGCTCTCTGGCGAAATCAATTTCCTTCTTAACACCAGTAGCAGATGACATGTTTTTTCCAATTAAAACAATGAGAATATTACATTTATTAATTTTCCCATGAATAATCTTCTCCCATTCATTTTGAGGTAAATGTGTTTTAGAACTCCAGTCTTCGATATCAAAGGGTGTCTTTGAATTTTTTGTTTGTCCTACAAATAATAATTTTTCCGAACTATTATTATCAAAATCGAAACTTATAAATGCTCTTGGGTTTGCCATAGTGTGCTAGATTTTTTTGTTATTCTGTTTTTTTATAACATTAATTAATGATTTAATGAATTGTATTATTAGAAATGAAATTTATTTGATGCACAAATGTAATTGCTTCTTTAGTTTTAATTTTACGGAAAACCATAAGCGAATTTAAAAAATAACAAAGACAAATCTATTGATTCAAAAAAAATAACAACTAGGTAGAATTACCTGTTTTGTTCAATCTTTGTAGTAGAGTACGAAGTTTTTATTAGTATGATTTGTGTCAACGAAATTGTTAACTAAAAAACAAAAAACCTGTAAACAAATAGCTTACAGGCTTTTTGTGGAGTCGCCGGGAATCGAACCCGGGTCCAAACAAGCAACTAAAGAGCTTTCTACACGTTTATTTCCTGATTGGATTTTCGTTGTTAAGCTAGGTCAGGAACAACCACTCAACACTTATCTTCTTAATTTCGAAATCCACCCGAAGCTCATGGATATCTAGGTTTATTTTTACGGTTCCCCTAAACTGACCGCCACAAACCAAGGCTTTCAAGGAGAATCCAGCTTCCCTATCTGATAGGGACGTGGCTAATCTTACTATAATTCAGATTATGCAGCTAAAGCGTAGTTATTTTCGCCGTGTAAAATTGTAAGATCTTATATTTACGAGCAAGGTCTCAATGCTCGACGTGCTTACTGTTCAATTCGACTTGCTGTCAAAACCAGTCGACCCCAAAAATGAGTTTGCAAATTTATACTATTTGAAGTTACTTCTGTAATAAATTTTGCAGAAAAATGATTTTATTCTTCGTCTTTAAAATTAAACGGGTAATCTCCAAAAATCGGAGCCAATTTACGAACCGCATAAGTGTTTCGTGTCATTTTGTTCGACAAGGCAATAATAGTTACATTTTCTTTCTTTAAAGTAATATAAGAAGAGGTATTACCATGCCACCAGCCATTGTGGAAATAAAAATTCTGTCCCGTTTCCCAATTGATCATTCGTATACCCAAACCATAGTTTTTAGTTCCTTTGCGCTCATTGCTGTAACCGGTATATACCTGTTTCAATAAATCGGGCTTTAAAAAATCAGGTGAATTTCTGGCTCTGTCGAATTTTAAAAGATCTCGTACCGTTGAAAATACATTTTTGTCCCCGTAAACATTATCTAAATAGTCAAAACCAATTTCTACACCATTACCTTTATAGGAAGGGACAATTGTTTTTCTTTCTTTATCATCGTCAAAAATATACGTATGGGTCATTCCTAACGGTTTGAAAATCATTTGAGACATTGCCTCCTTATAAGTTAAACCCGTGATTTTTTCGATAATAAGCGCCAACATGGCATAATTGGTATTGCAATAAGCAAATCGCGTACCCGTTGTAGCCTCTAATCCAATATTTTTAGTGGCAAGAATTTCGAGTATGTCTTTATTGGTCAACTGATTGTGTCGGTCCCAAACCGATTTGTCTCGGTCTGTAAAATAAGCATAGTTGCGCATTCCGCTACGATGACTTAATAACATTCGAACCGTACATTCCGGATAAGGAAATGTTTTTAAAATCGTATTTACCTTTTGATCCAAATCTAATTTTCCGGCATTGACCAATTTTAAAACCGCAGTAGCAGTCAAAACTTTACTGACAGAAGCAATTTGTACCGGAGTATCTGCTGTTATTTTAGTGCCTTCATTTTTATTAGCAAATCCATTGTAGCGTTCAAAGATAATCTGACCATTTCGGGCAACCAAAAAGCTACCATTCATGCTATTATTTGGCCAGTTTTTGTTGTAAAAATGATTTATCCTTCCTGCAACAGAATTTATATAAGCTTGACTTATTTTTTTTTCAGGACCTAAAGGTTTCATTTTAGGCAAGGTATCCTCGACCGTTGTAACCTCTTTATCTGTATTGTTTTTATTTTTTCCGCACGACCCTAAAACTAAAATTAGGAGAAGTATTTGTGCTATATTTGTTTTTTTAAGGAAGCTCATTTTCATCATTCTTTGAAAACAAATATATAGAATTCAATACTTTTGTTTGAGCATTTTTAAATCTACAACATCTGGTTTTTAACTTTTTTTTAACGTCTTTTTTTTCTAGTTGATTGTACATCAGCTTTTAGCGTTATAATTTTGTTTAAAATTAAAGAATTACAACAAAAATTTAACTTATTTTGTTATATTTGAAACAAATTCAATCAAAAAAGTTATATTAATATTCACTTTAATCCGATATAAATGAAATTTGGTATTATAAAAGAACGAAAAAACCCACCGGACAGACGCGTTGTGTTTGCTCCTAATGAATTGGCTAAACTGAAACAGCTTTATCATGAAGCTACTGTTGAGGTTGAAAGTTCAGATATTAGAATATTTTCTGACGTTCAATATAAAAGTATGGGAATAACGGTTACAGAGGATGTTTCTGACTGTGATGTTTTATTTGGCGTAAAAGAAGTTCCTGTCGAGAATTTAATTCCAAATAAAGCGTACTTCTTTTTCTCACATACCATAAAAAAGCAACCTTATAATAAAAAGTTGTTGCAAGCTATTTTGGAAAAGAAGATTGATCTGTATGATCATGAGACCATAGTTGACAGTCACAATCGCAGACTAATCGGTTTTGGAAAATATGCCGGAATGGTTGGTGTGTATAACGGAATTCGTGCATTCGGAATTAAATTCGAATTGTTCAAATTGCCAAAAGCAGAAACACTTGCGGGTAAAGAGGCGTTAATTATGCACTTAAAACGCATTACTTTACCTCCTTTAAAATTTGTAATCACCGGAACCGGTAAGGTTGGGAGTGGAGCCAAAGAAATTCTGGATGCCATAAAAGTAAAGGAAATAGCAGTAGAGAATTATTTGACTAAAAATTACACACAACCGGTTTATGTACAACTGGATGTTTTAGAATATAACAAACGCATTGACGGTCAGCTCCTTGATTTTAATGATTTTGTAGCACATCCTGAAGCTTATGTTTCGGACTTCGAAAAATTTACAAAAGTGACCGATATCTATTTTACAGGTCATTTTTATGCCAGTGAAGCTCCGGCTATTTTGACAAGAGAAATGTTAAATGCAAGTGACTGCAAGATAAAAGTAGTTGCGGATATTTCTTGTGATGTGAACGGGCCGATTGCGTGTACCTTGCGTTCTTCTACGATTGCTGAACCTATTTACGGATATTGGCCAAGTGAAGATAAAGAAGTAGATGTGTTTCATCCCGGTGCCATTGTAGTGATGGCAGTTGATAATTTGCCATGCGAAAT
The DNA here is from genome assembly GCF_001027725.1 of Flavobacterium sp. ABG. Taxonomy (NCBI): domain Bacteria; kingdom Pseudomonadati; phylum Bacteroidota; class Flavobacteriia; order Flavobacteriales; family Flavobacteriaceae; genus Flavobacterium; species Flavobacterium sp. ABG. The sequence goes on along the minus strand of NZ_LEKS01000030.1, from coordinate 2,449 downwards.
CCCAAAAGATGCCAGTGAAGGTTTTGGAGAACAGTTTATGGAATACGTAATTCCTGCTTTTTTCAACGGAGATAAAGACGGAATTTTAGAACGTGCAAAAATGACGGAAAACGGAAAACTAACACCAAGATTTAGTTATTTACAAGATTATGTAGATGGGAAGTAGGGGGAGTTTAAGTTTCAGGTTTCAAGTTTAAAACAAGGCCTATAATTAAAAAGATAAAAAAAGGGAAAAGCTTTTAAGCTTTTCCCTTTTTTTATAACCTGAAACCTGAAACCTGAAACCTGAAACCTGAAACCTGAAACCTGAAACCTGAAACCTGAAACCTGAAACCTGAAACCTGAAACCTGAAACCTGAAACCTGAAACCTGAAACAAGCCTATAGTTTATACCATTTCCTCAGGCTTAACCCAGGCGTCAAAATCTTCAGGAGTTACATAGCCTAAACGAACGGCTTCGTCTTTAAGAGTTGTTCCGTTTTTGTGTGCGGTTTGAGCGATTTCGGCAGCTTTGTAGTATCCGATTTTAGTATTTAGAGCGGTAACCAACATCAAGGAGTTGTCAACCAGTTCTTTGATACGTTTGTGATTCGGTTCGATGCCTTGTGCGCAATGTTCATCAAAAGAAATACAAGCGTCACCTAATAAATGAGCAGATTGAAGGAAGTTCGCGGCCATAACGGGTTTGAAAACATTCAATTCGTAATGTCCTTGCATGCCACCAACAGCAATTGCCATATCATTTCCTATAACTTGTGCGCAAACCATCGTCAAGGCTTCACATTGCGTAGGATTTACTTTTCCTGGCATAATAGAAGATCCCGGTTCGTTTTCAGGGATGTGAATTTCTCCAATTCCCGAACGAGGTCCTGAAGCTAACATTCTGATATCATTCGCAATTTTATTTAAAGAAACAGCCAGTTGTTTTAGCGCTCCGTGCGTTTCAACAATAGCATCATGCGCAGCCAAAGCTTCAAATTTGTTCTCAGCAGTTATAAAAGGGTGATTGGTGAATTCTGCAATGTATGCAGCCACTTTTACATCGTATCCTTTTGGAGTGTTAAGACCTGTTCCTACTGCAGTTCCGCCCAAAGCAATTTCAGCTAAGTGTGCTAAAGTATTTTTTAAAGCTTTCAATCCGAATGTTAATTGAGCAGCGTAACCGGAAATTTCCTGTCCTAAAGTAAGCGGGGTAGCATCCATAAGGTGGGTACGGCCAATTTTTACGACATCTTTATATGCTACAGCTTTTGCGTGCAATGTATCTCTTAATTTCTCAACACCGGGAATTGTCGTTTCTACAATCATTTTATAAGCTGCAATGTGCATTCCGGTTGGAAAAGTATCGTTTGATGATTGCGATTTATTGACATCATCATTGGCTTTTATGAATTGCTCACCTTCTCCAATTTCAAAACCTTTGAGTACCTGAGCACGGTTAGCGATTACTTCGTTTACGTTCATGTTACTTTGTGTACCGGAACCTGTTTGCCAGATTACTAACGGAAACTGATCGTCTAACTTTCCGGCTAAGATTTCGTCACAAACTGCTGCGATGGCATCTCTTTTTTCTATTGGTAAAACACCTAAATCGTGATTGGCATAAGCCGCAGCTTTTTTCAAGTAAGCAAAACCTTCTATAATTTCTTTTGGCATAGAGGCCGATGGTCCGATTTTGAAATTATTTCTGGAACGTTCTGTTTGAGCACCCCAATATTTATCGGCTGGGACTTGAACTTCCCCCATGGTGTCTTTTTCTATTCTGTATTTCATTTGCTTGATGTAAAAAATTATTTATTGTAATATCAGTATTTGTAAAATGTCATTTGTAAACTGTAGTCTGAGACTGAGACCGAGACTGAGACTAAAAACCACCCCGTACTCCCGCGTCTGTAAACTTAAAAAAAAATCCTTATTTAAAATGATTTTAAATACACTAATTATTCTTATTTTATAAAAAATGATTTGGTTTTTATTGGCAACGAAAAATATTAGAGTTACATTTGTGCCTACATTCAAAAATTCCGGAAAACATGTTTGAATTTTCACAGTACTTAGGCTTTTTACTTTTCTTAACCATACTAACTATAGGGTTTTGGTTGATGTTTTTCTTAGTTGGATTCGTATCTTATTGGGTTACGGGTGCTAGCTGGGAAATGTTCAAAGAAATGAGAGCAAAAAAGAAAGAAGAACAATCAGTTAATTAATTGATTTCATAAAAAAAGGACCCGTTTTTACGAGTCCTTTTTTTTTAAGTCAAAAAGTTAAGGACTTCAAAAAGGATCAAGACATATTGTTGTGGAGGAACAAATATCTTGTAGTTCTGTAATTTCGAATCAAGTTCAAAAGTTGTGGAATAATTTTTAGATTTCTTTTGCTAGCAGTAGCAGATCTTATACTTTTTCGCCACAGCTTTTTAAGTACCTAATTTTCCAACTTCTCGCTTTGA
>NZ_LEKS01000029.1:0-43468 GCF_001027725.1 Flavobacterium sp. ABG | reverse complement strand
TAAATTTTTAATTAATTGTACGTTACCTCAAGTAACAACGACCTTAAGGTGGTTATTGCGGCGGGGCTCACCTCTTCCCATCCCGAACAGAGTAGTTAAGCCCGCCTGCGCAGATGGTACTGCAGTTATGTGGGAGAGTATGTCGTCGCCTTTCTTTTGAAAAACCCTGTTCTGAAAAACAGGGTTTTTTATTCTTTTCAGAAAATATTATTAATGCTCGGATGGTGAAATTGGTAGACACGCTGGACTTAAAATCCAGTGAACAGCAATGTTCGTGCGGGTTCAAGTCCCGCTCTGAGTACTAAAACTTCAATTGGCTTTTGCTAATTGAAGTTTTTTTTTGGAAAAAATATAATTGATTTTACTTTTTATTAATATTCGTTAACCTAAAAAGGAAAAATAAAGGTGTTAGCTTTATATTTGGCCTTCTCAAAAAAGGATAATTTTGTAATAAGCTCCTTCTGGTTATACTTTCAACAGTAAAATACTGTTTGTAGTTTCTCTTTTTGTAAAAATAAAGATTTGTTTTTCGCAGTTGCTGAAGGAATCACAAACAAAATCTCGCAGAGTCGCAAAATCGCAAATTTTTGAGAAAAAAGAAGAAAAAAAACTTTGAGACTCCGTGACATTTCGTGAAACCCAAAGTGAGATAGGGGAAAATAGAGAAGTAAAGCTTGAAAATAAGAAGAATAAACTTAGGAGCTTGGCGTCTTTGCGAGATTGTAAAAGCGAGAAGTTGGGACTTAAAAAAACTGTGATGAAAAAGTATAAGACCTGCTAATTCTAACAAAAGGGAATTTCTAAAAATTGCTCAACAACTTTTGGAATTGATTCCAGTTTTCCCTAACCAAGAAGAAGGAATATTTTGGTCTGTACGCACTTAGATTTGATTTACGATATCCTATTTCCTGGCTCAGTTCTAAACGTGCTTTAGTTCCTTAATAGTTTAATGATTTCGGCAGCTATTGTTAAAAAATCACCGGTTATTTTTCTACTTTGTCAGTAATTAGAGAGCCAATTAGTTCTTTTTAGAATCTTACCTTGTACAGCGGTTAAGGCTTTTGGGATTCCGTTAGTAATTAGGTCTTAATCAATATTGCGTTAATACCACTAAATTTTAATTCTCCTGTAGTATTTGTAGTTAAAATTTTGTTTGGTCCATTTGTTTCTAAATTGGCTACTTTTATTCGGTTATGGTTTGTGTTCAATTTTTTATAGATTTTTTAAACATAAATTATATTAGCCCCTCTTGTGTTGGCAGCATAGATTAAATCTCCATCAGGTTCACCATTATTTGCTGTTTGGAGCGATGCAGCAACCGTTATAGTACAACCCATTTTTATATTATTAAAAATGCCATTGAGTAGAACAGAATTTCCTAATGTATTTAGTAATGGGGCGTGAAAGCTGATAATGGATGAGTTATTACTAAAGGTATTATTAAAAGTATTATTTCCTTTAAGAGAAGTTAGACTATTAAAGTTATAACCTGTTATTCCTGTGCAGCTATAAAAGGCATTATCTCCTATCGACTTTATTAAATTAGCAGTTATAGTATTTTTTAATCCAGAACATTGGGAAAATGCTGAACTACCAATAGAGGTGGCTGAATTCATATTTGTAATGTTAACTAATGATATACAATTGTGAAATGCAGCATAATCGATAGAAATTACAGAATTTATGTCTATGATATTGATTAATGATTCACATCCTTGGAAAGCGGTACGACCAATTGTGGTTGTTTCAGATAAATCAATAGATGTTATTTTGGTACAATTAAAAAATGTATTATCTCCTATACCCGCTGGTCTGTCTATTGTAAGAGTAGTTAGTTTATTGCAATTTGCAAAAACGTTTTTATTTAATGCGGTTAGTTTTAGCAATGGAGCATTAAAATTCACAAGAGATGTATTATTAACAAAAACATTATTTCCCGTAATAGAAGTTAGTGTATCAAAATAGTAACCCGTTACTCCTGTACAGCCATGAAAAGCACTATCATCGATAGACTTTATTATATTAGCTGTTATGGTGTTTTTTAATCCGTAGCATTGGTAAAATGCTAAACCACCAATAGAAGTCACCGAATTCATATTTGTAATGTCTGCTAATGATGTACAATTGTGAAATGCGGCGAAATCAATTGAAATTACAGAATTTATGTCTACAATATTAATTAATGATTCACATCCTTGGAAAGCGGTACGACCAATTGAGGTTGTTTCTGATAAATCAATCGAAGTTATTTTGGGACAATTGTTAAAAGCTCGCGCGCCTATACCTGTTGGTTTCCCTATTGTAAGGGTGGTTAATTTAATGCAATTTGCAAAAATACTTGCATTTAACGCGGTTAGTTTTAGTAATGGGGCATGAAAGTTTATGAGAGATGTATTATTGAGAAAAGTAGTATTTTCCATAATAGAAGTTAGCGTATCAAAATAATAACCTGTTATTCCTGTACAGGCATTAAAAGCATTACCACCAATCGATTTTACTAAATTAGCTGTTATGGTGTTTTTTAATCCGTAACATTGAGAAAATGCTGAACTACCAATAGAAATTGCGGAATTCATACTTGTAATGTTAGCCAATGATATGCAATTGTTAAATGCTGCATAATCAATTGAAATTACGGAATTTATGTCTACAATATTAACTAATGATTCACATCCCTGGAATGCGGTATTACCAATTGAGGTTGCTTCAGATAAATCAATTGAAGTTATTTTAGGACAATTGGCAAAAGCTTTGATGCCTATACCTGTTGGCTTTCCTATTGTAAGAGTAGTTAGTTTAATACAATTTTCAAAAACACTACTATTTGATGCAGTTAGTTTTAGTAGTGGTGCGTTAAAGTGCAAGAGAGATGAATTATTAGTAAAAACATTGTTTACTCTAATGGAGGTAAGATTACTGAAATTATATTCTGTACTTTCTGTACAGCCACTAAATGCACCATCTGCTATTGATATAACGAGTCCTGACAGATCATTGTAATAAGTCAACGAAGTATTGTTATAAAAAGCTCCCCATGGGATACTATAAGCGCCTCCCAATATTAAACACTCAATATTATTGTCTATAACCCGAAAAAATTTGATCCGATTAACATTGATTTCAAGTTTAGTAGCTAGTAGCGCAGGTGTGTTAATGATAGCCCCAACGCCCCCAATATAGGTGTTTGCGTTGTATTTTAATTTTCCGAAGATGGTGTTTAGTAGTAGACTTCCCATGATTGATTTTTAAATTAAAGATATTTCGTATTTATGCGTATGTATTGTGTTGATTGTTAAAAGTGAGCAGTTATACCCGTAATTGGATTTTATTTAAACATAACATTTAATTTAGTAGGAGTAGTAGCGATTGTATCGTTTGTAATGAATGAAGTAGTTCTTCATGTTAGTAATTTGAAGAAAAGTGATCTAGTGTTGTTTCAATTTCAAGAATAATATTTTGGTAGATAAGTGTTTTTAAATTAGTACAATGATTTTCTACTATCTTTATACGTAATTAACTATTGCACCTCTTGTGCCAGTTGCATAAACTAAGTCTCCATCAGGTTCACCATCATTTGCTGTACGTAAGGCTAACGGAACAGTAATTGTAATCCCTTCTTTTACAAATGCGAAGACCGAATTATTTGTTTTTGTCAAACCTAAAGTCAGTAAGTTAGGAGTGTTGAAAGAAGTCAAAGAAGCACAGTTTTGTAAACCATTATTAGAAATTGTAGTTAAACTAGGGAAATTTAAAGCTGTAAGGCTTTTGCAATTAATGAATGCTCCCGCGGCAATTGTTGATAATGAATTTGCCGAAAAATTTAATAATGAAATGCAATTATTAAAGGCACTTGCTCCTATTGAAGTAACCTGATCCATATTTGTAACATCGGAGAGTAAAGCGCAGTCCTGAAATGCACTTGTATCAATAGTTGTACAATTAGACAGATCTATAGACGTAATTTTTGTTCCTGTTAAAACATTTCTAGCTAAACCAGTAGGTTTTCCAAGGATTAAAGAAAGGTTTGTGCATCCAAAGAAGACTGATAGATTTGAAGATGTTAAAACTAAATTTGGGGCTGCAAATGAAATCAGAGAAGGTAATATGTAAAACTGTGAACTTCCGGTCATTGTTGTTAAACTAGGGAAACTACATGTGGTTAATGAAGTACAACCTTGAAATGCGCCATTATTAAAAATAGTAGTTAGACTAGGAAAACTTAAAGTACTAAGACTTTTACAATTCTGGAATGTTTCTGCAGCAATTGTTAATAATGAATTTGCAGAAAAATTCAATAATGAACTACAATTACTAAAAGCATTTGCTCCTATTGAAGTAACCTGATTCATGTTTACAACATTGGACAATAAGGTACAGTTTTGAAACGCGCTAGCCTCTATTATTGTACAATCAGATAAGTCTATTGATGTAATTTTAGTTCCTGTGAATGTACGATCTCCCAGACTGGTTGGTTTTCCAATTGTCAAAGAGGATAAATTATTGGAATTTAAAAAAGTACATTTATTAGAAGACGTCAAAATTAAATTAGGCGCATTAAATGAAGCTAAGGAAGTATTATTGTAAAATGTGTAATTGTTATTAAGATTTGTAAGATTTGGAAAATGATATGACACTATTGAGGAACACTCTTGAAATGTAAAATTGCCGGAAATAGTAGTCAAATTGGGAAAATTTAAAGCTGTGAGGCTTTTGCAATTTTGGAATGCTCCGGAAGCAATTGTTAGTAATGAATTTGCAGAGAAATTCAATAATGAAATGCAATTACTAAAAGTACCTTCACCTATTGAAATAGTTTTATTTATGTTTACAACATTGGACAATAAGGTACAGTTTTGAAATACATCTGCCTCTATTGTCGTACAATCAGATAAATCGATAGATATAATTTTAGTTCCTGTGAATGTACGATCACCCAGACTGGTTGGTTTTCCAATTGTCAAAGAGGATAAATTATTGGAGTTTAAAAAAGTACATTTATTAGAAGACGTCAAAATTAAATTAGGAGCACTAAATGAAGTTAAGGAGGTATTATTGTAGAATGTGTAATTGTTATTAAGAGTTGTAAGACTTGGAAAATGATATGAGACTATTGAGGTACATCCTTGAAATGTGTAATTACCTGAAATAGTAGTCAGATTAGGAAAACTTAATGCTGTAAAGCTTTTACAATTCTGGAATGCTCCGGTAGCAATTGTTAGTAATGAATTTGCTGAGAAACTCAATAGTGAACTACAAGTACTAAAAGCTCCTGCACCTATTGAAGTAACTTTATCCATGTTTACAACATTGGACAATAAGGTACAGTTTTGAAAGACATTTACCTCTATTGTCTCGCAATCAGATAAATCTATAGATGTAATTTTGGTTCCTAAAAATGTACTGTCTCCCAGACTGGTTGGTTTTCCAATTGTCAAAGAGGATAAATTATTGGAATTTAAAAAAGTACATTTATTAGAAGACGTCAAAATTAAATTAGGAGCGCTAAATGAAGTTAAGGAGGTATTCGTGTCAAATGTGTAACTGTTAGTAAGACTTGTAAGATTTGGAAAATTATATGTTGTTATTGATGTACATCCTTGAAATGTGAAAAAACCGGAAATCGTCGTTAAGTTCGGGAGATTAATGAAGGTAAGATTTGTGCAACCTTGAAATGAATTTCCTAAAATCGAAAGGATTAAACCGGAACGATCATCGTAATATGTCAAAGTAGAGTTAACAAAAGCTGATGCAGGGATTTCATAATTACCTCCTGTAATTAATAGTTGAATATCATTTCCAACAATGGAAAATAATTCAATCCTGTTTATATTTATTTTTAGTTTCGAGGCAATTAAAGCGGGTGTGTTAAGTGTAGCAGAAACCCCACCAATAAAAGTGTTAGCCTTATTTTTGGCACTTCCAAAAATAGTATTTTGAAGTAAATGTCCCATAGTAGTATTTGGTGATAAAATATTATTTATTCTCTCTTTTTTGTAATAGAAGTATTTACTGAGAGCATTTAGAGTATTGATATGAGTTATAATTGTCCGTTAAAAAAGGATACCACTCTATATCAATTAAAATATTCTTGATTAGAGTGGTATGACTTTTAGGGACTAAATTGATAATATGTTAAGAAAGAGTAATTTAATTTTTAGAATTTAAATTAATGATGTCTTATAAAAGATATACCTCTCAAAGACATTCACGAAATTAATAGTCAGGCGAAATGAATTCAAGTTGCAGAGTCAGTACTAAAAAGGATTAGGTATAATTAATTATCGCTCCTCTAACATTACCAGCATAAACTAAATCTCCATCCGGTGCTCCTGAATTTACGGTTTTAAGATAGGAAGAAACCGTGAGTGTAGAACCTGTTGCTATACCTGTTAGCACTCCGTCTTCTCCTGTAGTAGTACCAATTTGTGTACATACGGGTAAATTTAAGTTTGTGAGGGACGTATTAATAAGAGAAATGTTATTCGTTACTTTTTCGCACTTAGGATATGAAGCTATTTTAAATTTGGGGCAAGATCTCCCAAACCAATCGGCTGCCATTGTAGTCATATTGGGTAATTCGACATTATTAAGATTAGTGCAATTACTAATAGCCCTAAAACCTCCAAGTGTAATTATACCAAATAATTTAATCCATACTATATTCGTACATCCTTCAAAAGACAATACCCCTGTATTTATGGCTAAGCCGGCCATTGAATCATCAAAATAACTTATGCTCGTGTTTCCTCGAAATCCAAAATCACCGAGTACGTAGTTATTTAGAACCTTGACTCTTAGGTTGCCTCCGACATTCTGAACATTAACTAATCCGCCACTTCCAATACCTAAAGCTTTAGCTAATAGTCCTTTATTGGCGTAATAAGCTCCTAATCCTCCTAACTCCGTATTGTAAGAGGTATCGTCTATTCTACCAATATAATTAATAATAGAAGACCCAACTCCTGATGTGAGGTTAGCATCAGGCTTCCCTGAATTACTAGTCATAAGAGCTAAAGGAACATTGATTGTCACATTATTTGAATTTGCAAAACCAAAAACGTTGATACCAGTTAGAGTAGATAGCGAAGGAAAAGTAAAAGTAGTAGCTATATTTGTGGTTCCACCAACAAATGCAGCGTTACCAATGCTAGTTACAGAAGAAAAATCGCTATTGGTTCCTCTAATACCTGAATTCTGAAAACAAGATGGGCCAATAGTAGTATTGTTTTTCATCCTTACATACTCTAAATTAGAGGTATCCTTAAACGTATAAATAGATGTGATAGTAACTAATCCATCGGCATCATCATAATAAGTTATAGCAGTATTACCACCAAAATTATTTGACAATGTATAAGTACCACCTATTACAGCAAATTGAATATCATTTTCTACTATTCTAAAAGCTTTAATCCGGCTTACATTAATACCTAATTTACTTGCTATCAAAGCAGGAGTATTTATAGTAGCTGCAACCCCACCGATGAAGGTATTAGCCTTATACTTGGCTCTTCCAAAAACGGTATTTTGAGATAAGCTTCCCATGGTTATACGCCTAACAATAAAATACTGTTTGTAGTTCCTCTTTTTGTAAAAGTGAAGATTTGTTTTTCTGCAGTTGCGGAAGGAGTTCCAAACAACCAGGTATGTGGTGCCGTAATTACCCAGGTTACCGTTACTCCTGGTAGCGTAATTCCGTTAAAAATAAAACTTTCCGTTAGAGAAGCGGGAACTGTGATGGTACAACTAGTATTAAATACAACCGTTTTTCCTAACCAGGAAGAAGGAATAGTTTGGTTTGTATCTACTTCAATTTGATTAACGATATCCTGTTTTCCGCTAATGTCCTGATTCACTTCTGCACCAGATTGAATTCCTGATAGTTTAGTGATTTCGGCGGCAGTTATTAAACGATCACCGGCTATTTTATCTACTTTGTCAGTAACTAAAGAGTCAATTAGGTTTTTTAGAACTTTACCTTGCTCAGCTGTTAAGGCTTTTGAGATTCCGCCTGTAATTAGGTCATTAACCAATATCGAGTGAAGGTCACTAAATTTTAATTCTCCGGTAGTATTTGTAGTTAAAATTTTGTCCGGTCCATTTGTTTCTAAATCGGCTACTTTTATTCTGTTGTGGTTTGTGTTCATGTTAGTTTGTATTAATGATTTGAATGTTAGAGATCAGGGTTTATAATTTGTAATAGAAGTGTGAGATTTTAGGAATGATGCTAAGAAGAATGAAGTGACAGCAGAAAGAACAATTGAAAAATCAATACCGAGTTTAATAAGTGGCAGTTTGCGGATTTAACATTGTAATATTTCTTGCGTTTTCTTCGATTTCGATCAGGATGGCAAGCAATACTATTCATTCTGATTTTTGCTGCTCCATAAGTTTCAGTGTAGATTCCAATTGGTTTCGGAGCGTTGTTTGTATTTACTATTCCCTCACTAAAAATAGTTAGTGAAGGGAATAGGTTTTTGAATTTTACTAGTAGACTATTTTACGGTCTCCAGTTGCCGTTTTGTATTCACAACCAAGAGGAAGCCCGCCTGCAATGGCAGCAACGTTATCTGCATAAGTGGGCATATTAGCCCAAATCATGTAGCCATTCTCATCTATGTGAGCTCTAAGTGTTTCTGTTTGCATATCTGCGCCTGAAACTGTTTTTTGCCCTGTAAAAAATTGAACTTCAGAAGTTCCTGATCCTTTGCCAGTTCCCCCAATGAGTTTCAATGCGCCTCCATTTAAGTTTGGAGCCCCTGTTTGTGATAAATTCAGATGAAATATACCCTCAAAAGTAGCGGCGTAAATATCACCTAAAGAATTACAGGCGAGTGATCTCCACGATCTAGTTGTCTGGCCTAATGGTATAAAGTCGTTAGTTCCTGCTGTTTTTTTGTATACGTCGCCTTTACCGCCGCCAAAATTTCCATCCAAAGAAACACCGGCATAAACATCGCCATTTGGAGCACATTTTACCGAGAACCAATTTTTGGCTCCCTGATTTGTAGCGCCGAAAGAAGAAGCTCCGTAAGCCTTCTTGTATATATCGGTACCAAGGCCAGTAAGATACCCGTCGCCATTGCTAGCAAAATCAAGACTAATAATTATAAAACCGAAACCTTGTAGTAGAACAAAATTACCAATACCGGCAGTTTGTTTGTATATTGCGTTTGGAATAGCTGCACATACAGCATAAATATCTCCGTTAAGGTCTTGCGAAATAGAAGTCCAATTTCTAAATGATTGACCCAAAGGCATAAAATCTCCTGTGCCCGCTGTTTGTTTATAAATATCACCGTAACTAACGCAAGCATACACATCGCCGTTTTGCATGCATTTTATAGAAAACCATGTTCTGGCTACTTGACCCAATGGTATAAAATTGCTGCTTCCAGCTGTTTTTTTATAGATATCACCATTATAAACACAAGCATATATATCGCCATTTTTATGGATATCCATACAGGACCAAGCGAGTGTAGGATCGGATGTTTTTACAAAATTGGTTGAAGAAAAACTAGCATTAGAAGCTTTTCCTGCTGCTAGAATGAGCGATCTGCCCTCTATTAGGCTTTCTGAATTTTCAATATCTATTCGTCTGTTTTTTAACGCCCCAAAAGAAAAATCTGAAAGTATAGGCCATTGATTATCTATTCCTAGATTAGTTCCATCATCGGTGATTCTGCTATTTCCAATTGTCGATGTGGTTGAAAATTTCGGAATTTTATTTATAGCTCCTGATGGAACATTCATTTTTCCTGCCAGATCAGTTAAGTCGGCTACTGTTCCGCTTTTGTCTTGAAATGCGTAAGTTCTGGATGCTGTATTAGTATTTGAAAAAAAAGAGGTGAAAGTATTTGCCGTATTTCTTAAACCTAGTTTACCGGCAAGAAACGTCTTAATTCCGGATACATTTTGATTGTTTGAAATATCTAAGTAAAGCGTGTCAAAATAAGTTTTAAGCGTATCCTTACTATTGTCAATTAAATCTTTTAAAACTTTGCCTTGTCTGGCGTCCAGTACTTTGCCTTCCTGATTGTAATCTAATGCATTGTAACCATCAACTTTAATAGTATTGATGTTTGTAAACTCTAATTCGCCATTGGTGTTTGTTGTTAAGATCTTGCCGGACTCATTTTTTTCTAAGTCGGAGACTTTTATTCTGTTGTGGTTCGTGTCCATAATGTTGATTTATTAAAAATTGCATTCCAAATACACTTCTTCAGGTGTAGGAATCATAGATAGTACTGGTATGCTGTTTGTTGTAGAGGCGGAATTATTCCCATCACCATTAGATATAAGAAAAAAACATAGGGTTTATAAGAGTGTAATGAATCTATTTGATTAGTTGTTAATGGTATTTCATCATAGGAAGTCGAATCTATTAAAATGCCATTTTTGTATATCTCATGACCAACAATTCCAGCATTACCTGTAGATGAAGTCTATGATAATGTCAATGTATAAAGAGTATTCAAAGACGTGTTTAAAGATGGACTTGTTGGTTAGACTTATTGAGGTCTACAGACTCCTGAATTATTTGCATAAATTTGAGCATTATTTTCCAACCAGGTGGCGGCTTGATTATCTGCATCAGCTTGACTTATGTTTGAAACGAATTGGTTTGCGTAAACAATAAGTTCAACTCCTTCAGTAATTTCTCCTGGATTACAATTATCTTTAAAAACAGTCTTGGTTAATTGCGTGTTGTAATATCTTGCTCCCGAAGGACAGTTTGTTTGGTCTAAAACGGGTGCAATATAATCTGGATCTGTTGCCAAATTTGGTTTTAGAGCTTGTCCGGTTTTACTGAGATCATCTTGATAGTACTCTTCTAACCAAGCGAAAGATTTATATCCTGTATTTGCCATGTTTATAATTTAATAAGTTATTGCAATTTGTGCTTTTTTAGTATGTGTGGTGTAGGTAATGTATCCAATATGTGGTACGTTTTCGATATTATTTGACCATGTTGGTGGGCTTGGAATGTTTTTAGAAAAATTTAATTTTTGTACAATTGCACCTCCTGTATTAATAAAATCATTTCCGGAAGCGCTAATTTCTCCACCTGAATAAATAGCTATTTCGATATCAATATTTCCTGTTCCAATCTGTTTGTACCATGCAGCAGCCATTCTAATTTGTATCGTATTTAGGGATGCGTGGTCGCTAGCCATTTTAGTAAAATTGACAAAACAACTTTCAACCCCCACAGTTTCTTGATTATCTCCTGCCCACATTATATAGGAATCTTTAGCTTCAATAGTGGTAGAAGGCAGTTTGGTACGACCTTGGCCATGACCCAACCATTGTTTGTCATATTGTGTACCGGTATTTACAAATCCGGTAAATGTATCCAAATCCTGACCAGCTCCTAATACCCATTTATACCTGATAATCATATAATCAAAAGGCAATAGTAATCTTGATGGCTCAATAACACATGAATGATCCACTCCTCTCCAAGCAGTTTGCCTGATAAGGCAGGATCCTGAATTATTCGCATAGGCCTGAGCATTTGCCTTAAGCCATGATTCGGCTTGTTCATTTGCATCAGCAATACTTATTGTCGATACAAATTTATTTGCTTCAGCAGTTAATTCAACTGAATTCCCTGTTGTTCCTCCAATGTGACAGTCATTTTTTTGGGTTGCTAAAGTTTTTTTGGTATTATAATAAACTGTAGTTCCTTCAACAGGAGTATATTGCTCTATAAAAGCAAAAGGTTTATATGCTGTGTTTTCCATATATTGTGTTTTAGTCAGTACTACTGATTTACTCGATTAAAGTTGTTTTAAAAAGCAGAAATCAACTTATCGGGATTGCTTTCTGCTTTTTAAAACTGTTAAAGAGATTACATTGAATAATTGTTTTTATAATGGCTTTGTAGGCCAAATAACAGTTGCCAGGTTATCGAGAGTGGTTAAGTCTCTTAGTTCTTGTCTGTACTTTTGCCATTCTGCTTTTTTCTCTTCAGAAAGAGGAGAGTCGGGCACTTGTGACCAATCACTATCAGTCAATAATGTGTTTCTGGTTAATTTTACATTTTCGAGAATAGCATCATTACTTTTAATGAAAGCTGAGTAAGTGTGGACCCCGTCAACTACCTTATAATCTTTTGATAAAGCCTGTTGCCATTCTTCTTTAGTCAGTTCAATATTTGGTTTTGGAATATTTTCATGTACTCCTTCAACATAAAAACCAGTGTACTCTCCTTTTTTGTTGTATGTTCCTTTATACATTATTTTTTATTTTTAAATTTTTAGTATTAATATCCGATTGCAAACATGAACCCAAAATCTGAATCAATAATTGCGTTATATCCTGTTTTTGAAAGTCCATAAACGTGATTATAACCTTTATTTCCTGAGGATTCCCTATGAGTAGACACCACGATACTGCCTATTTTGGTCGGAAAACTGATAGGAAAGTTGTAATAAGTAGAGCCATAAGATAGAAATGCCCATTGTAATATTAAGCCATTGCTAAGTTTTTGATAACCACTTTCTGTCTCCAGAGTAAAAGGAGAATGCCCGGCATCATAATCAGAAGAAGTAGAGGAAGATACGGATCCGTCTGCCATAAGATATTGGTTGGCTGTTCCTCCGGTTTTAATAAAACTCTTACTTTCTGTAGCTGCGTCAAAAACTTTATTTCCTTTGATAGTTTGATTGGTCGTTAAATCAACATATTTGGTATTAAATTCGGGTTCTGCTATTGCAATTGAGCTTTTAAACCAATAATCTACCTCAATATTGCGACCACTTATCGGGGCAGAAAAGGTAAGTACAGAAGTATCATAATCTTGTACATAATCTTTACCTTCTCGGAGTAATTGACCATTTTTGTATACGATAACGCTTAGTTTAAGAGGAGGGTATTTTAGCGTGATGGTAGAATTGTTAAAGGTTTCTGCGCTAAAAGTCTCCTTGTAAGGGACTGATGAATTCCCAAAGATAGAATCAGAATTAGTTGCGGTAGGATCAAGATTTTGAAACCAATAGTTTATTTCAATATTTCGGTCCGTAATGGCTCCTCTAAAACTAATTAAAGCCGTTTTATAATTTAAATCATAATCTTGTTTTTCTTCTAATAATTGTCCGTTTTTAAAAACTTTGACACTGTTTTCAACAGGAGGAAACTCTAATTCTATAGTTGATCCGCTAAAGTTATCCTGATATTCTTTGTAAGGTGAATAACAATTACCGGAAATGATTCCTGAATTTTGAAACACTGTTCTTAAAAGTGCCGGAGTAATATAACTGTCATGATCTGTACCGGTTTCGACCATTTTAAAGTCGGCCTTGTCTTCGTCTTTATGAACGAAACTATTAAAGATTTCTGCGAAGTCTTTTTCTGACGGAACTTCTCCGTTTAGAAATTTGCTGCCAATGTCAATTCTGCTTGTTGCCATGTTGTTTGATTTTATTTCTTGCTATAACTATTTATTTGATAGGCCTGGTTTTAAATACCAATGACCTAAATCATTGGTATTTGTTGGATTTTTTAAAGGGTTAGGATTTTCTCTTCATAACTGTACATACCGGATGAGTTTTCAGAAAGCATTTTGAAATGATGGTAGATTCTTTCTCCATTTTCATTTTTAATACGTAACTCGTCCGTTGCCTGTTTGGTTTTCAGAGGCAGTGTAACAGTGGTATCGTTGGCTGCTTTCTCCTGAATTTTTTCCCAATTTCCCTGATTGTTCATTTTGTAGAGATGGTATTTCCCGTTATGAACGGTTTTCTCCCAGTTAAAAACAACAGATTTTAAGATTTCTCCATTTGCTCCTGTTGTATTTGCAGTGGCTTTTAATACCGGTGATTGAGGAGAAACATTGTCCGTAACCACTGTAGCCGTAATTTTTGATGGCTGAGATGGTGTATAATCAATGGTAATGATAGGACTTTCAATAGTTGAATTAGGCGCTTCGTAATCGATTTCTCGTGAAACCGTAATCCTGTAAAAAAGCCCGTCACCAAACGGAACAAATTCCAGATCTTCAAATTCATCATACACGGTCCAAACATTATCAAACGCATTAGATAAGGTGTTTTCATTAATTAAAACCTCTTTAGCAAGCTTCATTGTTCGTATCGATTGTGCTTCTTGCATTGAAGTTGCACGGTAGATATTAATTTTTCTGATCTTGTATTCCGGTTGGTATGCATTTAGTTCAATCTGAATGGCTGGTTTGATTCCTAAAATCGGATTCTCGAGAACCGGCATAATTCGCTTAATTTCTGGAGTTTGTGGAGGGTTTGAAGCAACTAATTTTACCGGACCAACAATATCACTAAATTTACTGAAGTTCATTTTAATGTCCATTTCACGAACCGCATAGAAATAAATATTTTGCGAATTTCCGTCCAGATTAAAGTCCGTAAACTGTGTTATATTATTAACCGGATCTACGATTTTCATCATTGGTGCAATGTCAAAAGCGGTATCAGTTGCTTTTAACGCATGACCGTTGTTGTCTTTAATCTTTTGCTTTTTGTTGGTTGGGACATAACTATTATCTTTAATATGTTCGTAAACAACAGGAACTTCAGTTAAAGGCACAAAAGTGGATTGAATAGCTTCTTCTATAAAATGAATCGCCAGCAAATCGTCTTTAAGTACTTGGTCTTTAGGAATTAGTATTTTGTTCAATGCTGTTAAACTCTCGATTGTTTCAGCTTTAATTACCGGCTTTTTTGTTTCATTATGCCATTTGATAAAATCGTTTATTAATTTTATAAATTCTTTATTGTCCGGTAGTGGGAATCGGTAGCTTATTTCAGATTCATTTTCCGCAGGGAATGATTCATAATTAGCTGCTAAAGCAAGAGCATTAAAATCTAAAAAGTTCTTCCATCTTTTATTAAAATTAATTTCTTCATTTCCGCCAAGTTTTTTTAATTCTTCACGGATCGTATCTATGGTTGTTCTTTCATACAAAACATCAAAAATGGCTTCTTCATTGGTTCTATAATGTAAGGCTGCATAAGGTTTACGGTCTTTAGTGTATTGTGTTGTAAAAGTAAAAGTCGAACGATTGTAAAAATCGGGTCTTGTCGCATACAAACTACCAGCTGTTACTTTTTCGGGTTTTATAGGTTCTTCAATTTTAACGGCATACATCGGACTAGGAATACTAATCTTTGATTTGTACTCAAAAGTAGGTCGAACGGCATGTGTACTAATTCCGAAAATAGAGTAACGTGTACTTTCGTCTTTTCTGGGCTGAATATTTGCTTTCGTAACACCATCTGAAGGACTGGCATAGAGATACACTTTATAACTTGGATAGTAGTTTACAAGCTGTGAAACGGGAGTTTTAAGACATTTTGCTTTACGATGTTCATCAGCCGTTACATTAGGATCTTTATTGATAATTTCATCTATTGCGCCAATAATTTCATCATATTTAGGATGCATATTTTGCGTAACATAATTTTCAAGTTTAAAATCAGTATCATTGATATAAAGAATTAAATCTCCGGTTGTACCAATATTTTCTGTTCGTACGACTTTAAATTCTTTTCTGGTTTTTACACGTACAGGATTTCCTTCTTCGATAGCATTTTTCGTAAATAAACGAACAATACCATTAGTCCATTCCACTGAGTTTTCGCCTTCGGTTTTAAATTGGGGGTGCTGAGGTAAATTAAAGTTACAGAAAGTAATTTTATATAATCCTAAGTGTTTTTTCTCCGACAATTTTTTTGGATTTTTGTTTTCATCCAATATATATATTCCTTTTTCATCCTTCTCATAGGCGTCTTCCACAAGTCGTTCTATTATTGCATTTTCCCAGATTCCCCTCGTTTTTTCTACTTGTAAATCCGTTGTTTTTTGGTTCTTTTGCTCAATAACTTCTCTGTGAATAAAATTAAAACGGGCCGGAATTTCAACTTTAAAATTAAGCGGATCGGGTTTATACCAGTTTGAAGCTGTCTGCATGTTTTGTACCAGGGCGCATAGTCTGTTCTCGGGCATTTTTATCGCTTTAATTTGTTCAGAATCTATAGTTGCCTCTCCACTAGCGTGAACACTTTCGCTGACTTCTTTTTTTAGCACTGTTATAGTAGCATGATCAAATTCGTCCGGATCCCCGGATACTTTTTTCGATTTATTAACAACAGTAATATTATTAACGATGTAGTTTTGATCTGCAATTGTTAGAATTCCTCCGATAAATCGGTTTTTGTTCCCTTCGGTCAGTGTAATTTTAATTTCTTCGCCGCTACTAAGAATTTTGTACTCTTTTATTTTAATAATTGAGGTAAGGTTATCCATTGGGCTATCCTCAATACTATCAATTTTTCCATACTCAGCTTCAGGTAGTCCGTCTTTGTAGTACAGTCTAAAATGATCGGCAAATACTTCATCACTATCAGGATAGATGGTTTCAGGATCTTTTGCTTCTTCAACAGACATTCCTTGAGGAGCGGTATAATTTACCAGTTCCTGAGAGGAATAATAATCAAACATAATTCGGACTAATGTATTATCAGAATCAGGAGTGCTTGGGAGTTTACCCAAACGTTCTTGTTCAGATTGTGATGTAAACATCAAAGGGCTTTCTTTTGTAATCAAAAGTGAATTAATACCCGTTGGAGGCATTAAGTTATTTGCCGCTTTAATGTGTGATCTAATATTTATTTCCCTTCCTGCTGAAGCTCTCGAAAAAATGTTAATACCATATCCCTGATAGATATATTTTTTGTCACCTACCATTTCCTGACGAATATTCAAAACAGATTTTCCGGATTCGGGGATAATAATCGGAACGGGTTCGAAAGAAGGTTCTTCCCGAATGGTATTGATATTGTAATATTCCAAGTCTGAAGATAATTCGGGTTTTATCCAAATCTTGTCTGACTCTGCCGCCTTTTTCGGGTCTACAATTTTATGATTAACTCCTAAATAAATAGGGAATGTAAAAGAACTTCCGTCGTATTCTAAAGAAGATTTAAAGAATTCAGTCTTAGTTTCATCAGTAGTATCAATAACAGCATCATAATCCGAAACATCATCCATAAAGATGCTGATGAATCTTTTCTTACCATCAAAGCTGTATCCCTCAGAGTCTGTAATTTTTGCAGTCTGTTTTTCATCGGAGCTTACATTTAAACCGGGTACAATTTTACTTAACTGAACCGGCAGAGGAAGACGTTCTGTAGTTACAGCTGTAGGAAGACTCATAGAAAGATGCTCAACTTCTCTTGCTCCTTTGCCGTCCTCCAGATCACCAAAAGTGGTGTATGCTGTAAGATAGACAAAGTCTCCCGAAAGAACTTCGTCATCAATATCGATACAACCTAAACCTAACATACGCGCAACGTGATAATCATTTGCAGCAATGTTTAATAAATCCAAATGGTGAACGTCAGTTAAATTTTCAGCATAGAGTTGTTCCTCGCCCTCTTTTGGGTCGTTTATCGGAACCTTATCTCCAAAAGGAATCGTTTCTTTTGCAGTTGGATTCTTTGGGTCCATACTTTTTAAAATATACGATTCGACAATTTGCAGGATGTTTCTGTCCTCTTTGTTAGCCGTTGGTTTATTCCATTTGTCTTTATAATTCGCAATATTTACACATTCACCATTATTGTATTTTAACCATTTTCCGTGTACAGCATTCAATTTTGGCTCTAATTGCTCAAAAACCTGCGTATCATTTTTACTTAATCCATATTTTCCTTTTAAGTACCATTTTCCGTTGTTATTGACGTGTGAGATGAAATCGGAATAAAATTCAAAAGTAACTTTACCCAAAAGACAATTATTCGCCTTAAATTGAATACTTCTTCCGTTTTCGGCAAGTAATCGAATTGGATTTAATTGTGCCGAAGAATACGTTTGACGATTGGAAACTCTCTTAGCAGCGGTAAAGGTATTTTCGGCAACAGATAAAGTCTCTAATCGCACTATACTTGAAGTAGTTACGGATGTAAAGTCTAATTCAGCAGCAAAAAACAATTCGGTTTTGTTTTCAATTTTAATCAGATTGTTTCCATAGGCCTTTATAAATGCTGCAGGATCTGTCAACGGATCTGCTGTACGTTTTACTAACGCATACTTTTCTATATTTTGAAAAGAAACATAAATGGATCTTGTAGCATTGTTTGTTTTATAAATCCATAATCCCTTCAGATTATCGACAACGCTTGGCGGTTCGTGTAAATTTAGTGTATGACTTACTTTGGTGTAAGGGGCTCTGTACACTTTTACGTAGTCATCCGGTTTATTATGACCCAATTTTTCACCGGTATATAAATCTCCTTTCGGAAGGTGTTTATCACCTAATTTACCGGCAAGCATCCAACGCAGGTGAATTCCTTTTGTACTGTCAACACCTCTTGAACCAGCGGCTGCAATTTGTAAATAAGTAGACTGAAGACTGGTTTTTTCAGGAGAAATATCAACTACAGCTGTCCCATTACCAATACTAAAATTAATGCTTAAGTCTAAAGGATTTTTAACACTGTTTAAAGCAATCGGAGCAGAAAAGCGCCCAATATTTACTGGTTTTCCTTCTACGCGAATGGCGGCTTCACTTACAGATGAACCGGGAATCGTAATGGTGTCTTGAATTGTAAAAATCAATCCGTTTAGATCGCTTTTACTATGAATTTTTGTCCCGGCGTTTAGCGTAAGAGCAACGCGGCTTTTGTTTCTAAAAACTAAAGTTCCGGCTGATTTTCTTATTCTTACCCCTTTTTTTAAAGCAGGGTAAACTAATTTATTTTCAATAATACGCACATTAGGAATACAACCGGTCTGAGCAGTAGATAAAGCGATAGTAAGTTGATTTAATTCATCTCTCAGAGTGCTAAAATCAGGAACTCTGATATAATCAGCATCTAATGCCGAAAGACTGCCGTTTTTTACTACCGGTGTGTTACCCAGAAAAGTAGTTAGTGGTGTGGTTAACTCGCTGACATTGTCTGCTTTACTGGTGACACCGTAAACAAAAACTCTTGACCTCTGATTTAAATCAGTGAATAAACCTTTTAATAATTCAGAGTTGTTTACCTGAATACCATCTGTTACAAGAAAAACAATATCTGGCGCTATTGCCAAAGCACTGGCAACATTTAAACCGGACGCCCAATAATCGGATTGGGTACTGACTCTGTTTGCACCAAATGAATTAATCCAATCGGAAAATTCTTGGTGATTGCCTGATACTTTTTTTTGAATAACATTATCGGTTCTAACAGCGTTATCGCTGTTAGACATTCCGATTAATGAAAGTGTAATGTTGCTTTGAGATTGAGAATTGATAAATGAAGTCAGCCCTTCTCTGATTTGCTGCGCTTCATTGGCGTTAATTGAACCTGATTCGTCAACAACGATTGCTATATATTTTTCGCAGCCTGAGAGTTGGCTTTCCTGAAGATTTATAGAACTCATTTTTCTTATTTTTTAAAGATTTATATTTTCTGATTTTAATGCTGAGCCTAAGTTTAACTGTAGGTCTTGTTTATCAGCAGATTTAGTCAAGGGTGTTCCGTCGGTATTCCAGATTCTGTAATCAAATGCAATATCCAGTGGCGTTTTTGGAATAACCTTACTAGCATGCATGATCAGTACCTGTGAATAATCTTTGGAGTACAGTACATGGTAATCCTTCTTTTTAGTATATACTTTCCCGCTACTGTTCTGTGTAATATCTACAACTGCGATGGTGTCTTTGATTTCTTCCAATGGCATTTTTGGAATATTGAACGGCTCCGGATTACGAATTAAAAGGGCTACAATCGTATTGGTAGTGCTATCAATAATTTTATTTACCTCAGTACTTTGAGCCGGATCAAGAGGAGACATTTTCAAGATCCCCTGGATTGCACGATCAAACGAATGCTGGTATTTTAAGATAAGAGGGTCACTCAAAGTCTCAGGACTATTCGAGATTACACCATATAAAGCGTTAATTTGATCCGGAACTAAAGCAAGATTGATGTCATATAATGCCTGGTGCGATGGATCATCATTTAAATAATAACTTTTTATCTGTTCTTTAAAATCTTTGAAACGAGAGGTCTGGAACCCGAATTGATGTACCAATACATTTTTACTCTTGCTGACATTTTCTTTTTTCGTGTCATCAAAGAAGTTATTTACTAAAACCGTATAAAGCTTAGAAGGTTTTAAATTAGTTAAGACGGCATTATAACCATAAGACTTCGGTTTTATAGCTTCTCCAATTGTAATTTGACATTGCATTACAGGATTTCCGACGGTAGGGATTTCATTGGCAGGACTTCCTTTGATAAGATTTCTCAGTAATTGAATGCCCAGGGGAATTCTCGGATCATTATCATCAACCCATTCTGTTTTAGCTTCATCTGGCATTGGGTAGGTTGTGATTTCATCTTTAAACGGATATTCAATAAGAACATCTGTAAGAGGATCTTTGATAACAAGATTTATTGCTCCGGCAATTGCATTATCGTTACTGCCATATTGCTCCCAATTTTTAAACAAATGATAGACATAAGGATTTGAGAAAAATAGCGATATCTTACATTGTTCATTTCCGTAGAAAACAGGTTTAGATTGTAATAAACTTCCATCAGCATAAGGGTAAGAACGGTTATAATCGATGTACTGTCTTAACGAAGTCAGCGGTGATTTGGACAATTCGGTCAGCTCATTTTTTACCGGTGCTTTTTCACCCTCAGCAAGTATCGGATCCGGAACAGGGTAGTGTCCAACTGGACCTAAGGTTTTAAAACCATAATAATAGTTAAAGTCTGTTGTTTTATCATTATTTACTGTATCTGTTAAGACAAAGTTTAAGTAATACGTTGTATTAGGTCTCCAGATTGGCTGAACAGTTTCTTGTATCGCTTTTTCCATGGCTTTGTTATCCTTTCTAATCTCTTCGATCTGTGGAATAGTGGTGTTGTGGAAATAACTTTCTTTACTCAGCCATTTCACACTATGGAGATATGTGGCATAATCTAACTCAGGATCCTCTACACCATTTCCTCCATTATTACAAATGGTATCATTGACCGTAATTATTTTAGAATTCCTGACTCCTCTGTTATAATCCAGCTGTTGTGCAGCTGCCAGTACTGTTGAAAGTGTCGTTTCAGTTGTTAAAACAGAAGCAGAAATAGTTACATCAACAGTTTCTTCAGGATACAAAGCGCAATTCTCAAACTGATCGGTAAACAAGGAGACATAAGCCCCTTTTTCATTCGGTTTAGAAGAGAGCATTATAATTTCGTTCGCAGTAGACGCTTTTTGAATATCAATAATCGATGTGTTATCTTTCTCATCTGTTTTATCTCTTCTTGAAATTAATCGGGTAAGCTTTAATTCTGAGTTGAATACAAACAAATGTTTTTCGCTATAGGCAAAAACAGAATTATTGTTGATGGCCTTGTCAGTTAAATAAACGGCAGAATCAAAAACGGTATCGTGTTGCACAATAGTTACTGAATTTTCTGCAATTTGTGCTAAACCAAATTTTTCGTTGGAGAATTTAACCGTAACAAAAGTTTTCCCGTTTACAAGTGCCGCATCAATAATTTCAGAAATGCCAGTATCCGAAAGTACTTTTGTGTCGGTTACAACAATTGAATATGGAGTAGTATCCAGGCGGAAACGGATAATTTTTTTATCTTTTGTAACCAAACTAAATTCAGTAGCATTATGCTGAAGAAGTTTAATTGCGGCTGCATTAATTTTTACACGTTGCACCAAGGTACGATCGTTTCCTTTTACCCAATTGATCTGAGTTTCGTTTTCTACAGTGTTGATCCAAAGCAATTCATCGTTAGCCAACGGTACTACTTTATTAAAACCTAGAGAATAATTGTTCAGATATTGTACACCGGAATGTAAATTCAAGTCTTCATCAAATTCAGCAAGTGCCATTGCCGCAATTGGCGATTGACAGCCTACAACAAAATCAAGATCAATAATGGCTTCCCCGATTGTTTTGCATTGCGCAGCATTCAGAGCTAAGGTTACCAACAAATTGTCGTTTACCACCTGCATTGACGTAACAGCACCATTTACAAAACGTTCTCTGATTATAGTACCATCCGGATTGATCTGTAACAGAATAGTGGTGGCACTATTCGCTTTCGGATGGAACGATACAACATAGGCGTCCTTGTACTTAATCACTTTGTCAAATACATAAGCGTTTTTTCCGCTGTATCCGTAATATTGTGTGAAAGTAAGCGTACTTGGTGTTCCCGTTGCCAGATCATCATTTCCTGCATCAGCTTTTAAGGTTTTTAATTCAGCCAATAACGTATTGTAAAGCGGGATGTTACCCGGTAAATTGATTGAAACGTTACCTCCTTCGCTGTTATAGCTATCCGTAAATAATTTGGCGATCTCATTTCTGATTTCATAAATACGTTTTCCCTTAGCAGATAAAGGAACGATTACAATCTTATCTATTTTTGTTTTTGAAAGAGGGTTCTCTTCTTCGCTAAATAATTTTATCGGTTGTAGCAATTCAGCTTTAGTATAGATCAGACTATTTTCAATCGTTCCATCTTTAGCTTTTCTCAAATTAATAGGTTCGTAAACAGCTGATTTTGCACCTGCTACAAGAACAGTTGTAAAGGCTTTAATCATGACCTCTTTCGCTTGAGTGGTTATTTCTAAAGTTGGCTCGACAGCAGATTGTGGGAAAATAACTTCCAGCTGATTTTTATTTTGAAAGGATAAAGATCTTCGGTACCTGTGTGGATTTCTCTTTCCGGTGATGTGCATGAAATCACCATTTGCAACTTTATTTTTTTCTACAATTTCCGGAGTATCTCCAATCAATTTAAAAAATAATCCGTTGATCTTTTCTGCTTCGTACTGGGTAGGAACATAATAGCGCTGCCCAATTAGTTTGTTGCGGAAATCAGTAAACTCTTCTTCGATACTCTGCGATTGACAGAATAATTTAGAAGGTGTAATTCCGAATTGCTCAGGAATATGCCATCCAGGTTCTCCGCCACTTAAAAAAGAGAATGGATTGGTTGCTAAAACACGAATACTGTCATATTGGTCAATTGCTTTTTGCCATTGTGCCCAAGGTAAATCCTTAACAGAATTTCGGGCTTCTGTCGTATTTTTGACAACTGCTTCAAAAGGATGGTATTCTTCCCAGGCACCACCATTCCAAAATTTTATTCCAATAGATTCAATTGCATATTGATGTTTAACCTGACGTAACGGCCTGCCGGCTATCTTTTCGATTGGAGGCATCATATCGGTATAATTTTTAGCATCGCCTGTGTAACCTCCGATTTTTGTAGAAAGCTCTTTGTTAGGCAGCAAGCCTTTTGCCATTTTAATATCGATATAAGTATCTAACGGAATTATATTTTTAATGGAAGCTTCAGCAGGTTCACTATTGAAATAATGAAGTGGGAACGCCTGATTTGTTAACATATGAACTCCTTTCACATTTTCCAGTGTTCTATTGTCAGCTCCGTCTCCATGGGTTCCCATAGGAAGTGGACTATACGGCGTTGTATCAATAATTCGGTTAATATCCCATTGAAGTTCAACTGTGAACCTCTTACGAACTCTGAAAGGTCCAATCTTAACACGTACGCTTAGATCCAGTCTGGCATAAATTAAGAAGGGTTTAAAGGATTCAACCGAGAATATGGTATCTAAAACAATTTCTATGTTAATGATCCAAAGTTTGATTTGAATTCCTCCTCCGGCACTGATATAACCACCCATTTGAGGGCGTTTGAAAGAAATTTTTCCGCCTAATTTCAGATAAGCCCATAATCGGACTCTTGCCGGACCGAACCTTTGCTCTACGTTAAAATCCAATTGGGCACCCGCTTCAATTCCTTGGGCAGAAATCATAATAAAGGCCCTGGCAGTAAGCATCTTAAAAATTCTCGCTGTAATAGGGGCTTTTTCAGATCCGATATTGACATACCATGGTCTTTGATTTTTAAAGAAAAACCCTGCTTCTAATAAGGCTTGAAGCTGAAAAATTTCCCCACTGTCTTTAGGAATACTAAAATCGGCACCGGCAGCTAATTCTAAGGAATCGTCACCAAATGCTACCATAGCAAAGAAGGGTGGGTTGCTAGGATCATCTTCAATAAGTCCTAATCGTCCTGCGACCACATTTAATCCTGCTTCAATATAGAATAGAGTAGGCAGCGATAATAATAACATGGCTCTTAGTGATAATACATGTCCACCATCAGCAACGGTTCCAAATGTGGCTCCGGCACCAATAGAGAATGGTGAATTGTATTGCATAGAATCAGGTGGCCCGCTGAATTTTTCAACATTTATTCCCGGCTTAGGAGTTTTGTAAAACGAGTACCAGGAATCGTCTTTTGTTAACCCCGCTGCTTCTTTGGTGGCAACATATCGGAATCCTAATAAACCTCTGAAAGCAGAAATAGCAATAAATCCAAGCGGAATAGGAGTAGGCAGTTCAATGTGAGCGTCTATTAAAAATGCCGGATATTTAGGCATGAAACGCATATCTACGCCTCCCGAAATTTTTGCTTGTGGAAGTTTTAAAGATACCTTCCCTTTAAACTCTTGGTCCACACCAGGATCAGGAAGAGTCAACATTCCATTGATAATAGCGACCGCAGTTTCTTCTGTCGCTGTTCCCGGAATCATCAAATCCACCTCGATGGTTTGAATTCTTAAGAAACTGTCTTTGTGACCTTCTTCTGTACAGTAATAATATTTTACACCCTCACCACGAGCATCAACTCCAAGAGGATTGATACTGATGGCTCCGTCAAATCCCCAAAAGTTGTATTTACGACCATTAATTTGGGTAGCGCCAAAGTTAATGTTAGACACACTCATTTTTACAGGACCAAGATTTAAAGAAATATTCAGCGGAATCGGAATACTTCCACCTTCAAGTTCAATATTTCCATCACTGTAAATACGAAGTTTCTCCAGAATAATCTTCTGGTCTCCCATAAGACTTTTCATTGTTTTATTTAGGAAAGATACCTCACATCCCGTTCCGATGTAATAATCATCGTCTTCCTTTCCTAGTTCGAAACTGTTAAATTTAAAATTCACAAAATCAAACAAGGTAGCTTCCGGACCACCTGCTTTAGGGAATGATGCCGTAAGATTAAAGTCGCCATCATCGTACAAGTGACCTTCGACCCCTACTTGTATCGGTTGACCCGCTTTAGTAGGATGGTTGGATGGATATTTGAATTTATTAATTTCTAATGCACCTTTTATGTTGGAACCAATTACCTTGTTTTGTTTGAACGAAATATCAAATTTGTTGAAACCGACTTTGAAACCTTTGCTTTTAGATCCAATGGTTTTCCAAAGGGTATTGTCGTATAATTCCGAGAGGAAGTTTTGGTACTCTTTAGGACCGGTAAAAATATAGGTTGTTGAAGGTTCAACAGTACTTGAACCTATTGAAGGAAGTGTTGTTAACGATAAAGGATACTCAAAAGCATAAGGTACACCCTTACTGTTTAATTTTTGTAAAAAGACAAGCAGAGATTGATAATCAGCAATTTCTTTTTTGTTTACCACATCACTTTCATCGTTTTTTTCAAACATAGTGATCGGGTAATTGAAATTGAACTTGTCGTTAAAATAATTAAATGCACCCTTTGTACTTGGAACGGTCTCCAGATAAATGTTTCCGGAAAGACCACCTGAACCCACTAATAAATCAGAAGCACCAATTTTTAATGTTGGAGTTGTGTTTTCCGGATTTTCTTCCAGGTTATGAAACCATTTTGAAGGCAAAGTAACCGAAACCGCACGAGCATATACTCCGACAAAATCAGCAGGACGCCCATCAGCATCAGCCTCGGGGATATTTGTTTTTTTACTTAAATCAACTTTTAAACTATCCAATTGGAGTATTAAACCCGTGTTGGCAATCATGGCATAATTTGGCGCCTGTAACGAACCACCCAGTTCAAGTTGATAACCAATTCCGGCTTCAGTATCAGCATACAATTGTGCTTTACCAAATACAAACATTGACTTTTCGCTGCCATCGCCGTATGGAGAACCGTCTCCATAAACTGGTCTTAAAATGTTTCGGGGGAATTCAATACCGGCACTTAGGGCCAAAGTGGCTTTGGCTTTGGGTGTGATAATTTTTTTAATATAAGCTTCGATACCATCGGGAGCGATGATCGCATAGAACTCCTGTAGTTTTTGTTTCGTTTCGTTTAAATCGGATCTTAAAATGTAAACTGCAAACAATACTAATGAAGTCGATTCTGTAAGGGCTGTATTGTTTTCAATAAGTGTAATTACAGTAGAAATGGATGGTTCAACACCCTCAGGGAATTTTAATTTTTGTTCTCCGGAAAGATTCTGAAGTGTATTAATATCTTCTAAAAGTTGTTCGAATTTTGTTCTTCCCGTCTCAGCCTCGACGAAAATGTTCAGCATGTGGGCTACAACTTGCGCTTCACTAATGCGGAAAACTTGTAAACCTACAGTATAAAAATCCTGTACGGAGAAAGAGAAATTGCTTGAACTGAAGGTTTTCAGGAACGCTAAAATCTCCCATTGATACTCTAAAGTAATTGGAAAAGAGGAGATCGAAGTATCCTCGATAAGATTTGGATTTAGTACAAGGCCTAAATCAAATGGCAAAGGAAGAGCCAGTTTTTTGCTGGTTACAATATCAAGACTATAAAAAGCGGAGTCACCACGATATCCTTTTGAGTATTGCAGGTTTTTATAATGTATCTTATCAAAAATGGAATTTAGACCGTTTTCGACAAATGACAAAAACTCGGGTAAATCATCTACAGTGATTATCTCAGATAATCGCGGATAATACCTCGGCGTAGGAACCGGAACCGCTGGAATTGGATTAGTTGGCATATTCTAATTTGTTTTTGACTTTAATTTTGTTCGTATGTTGTAGGATTAAATTCGGGTTGTTGCAACCAAATAAAGCATTCAAAGAAGCAATCCATTATTTGGATTGCGATGGGTTTGCTACTTTTTTTGTTTTAAATAATAGCTCCAAAAAACAGTTGAATTTGATCAGTTGCGAAGTCTTTTTCCCTTTTGATAGTGTAAAGGTGAGCCTAAATTTAGACTTTAAAGAATTTGTGCTTAGCGCTCTGACATTGCTGTTCTGCGACTTTACAAGGTTGTAAAGCAAACGGATATTGTTGAGGTTGGGAGTATACTTTTTGAAGACTAATTAAAGAGAGAAGACCTCTGTAGTTTTAAGTTTTCGGGTGGTTTTTTCTCTATCTTTTTTAAGGAATTGGTTGAAAGGAAAAATGCACGAGAGAAGGTTGTACTTGAGGGAATAGTTGCTAGTATAAGACGATTTTTAAGAGTAATTTCGATACTGTTTATCGAAATACAATTGTTGACGCATCTTGCTGCATCAATTTAAAGTGTTTGTCTTTAATTTCTACTCTTGCAGTTATAGTTGTCTGTGGCAAGATACCCACAATTTCCCATCTTTAGGATGTAGTGAAAAGTCCAGTTATCGACTATTATTTTACTTTGTTTTTTCACCCATTCGTAACAATTGAAAAGTTCCAATCGGCCGATTATTTTTTGATGTGTTGTTACTTTAATTCGGTTGTGATTTTGGCTCATTTTTGAAGTAGTTTTTTTTGATTTTAAATATGTACAGGCGTTTAATGAGCTCATGAAAGGGATCGCCATCGCTATCCTAGCGGATCTTGGTGTTCAGAGAAGCAAGTTTTAGTAAATGCATTCCTAACCAAAATGAGTTGCTTAAAAATGGATTAGTGGCATGACAATAGGATTTCATTTTACAGTGTTGTAAAACGAACGTATATCAGATAAGTCTGACTTTAGAAAAAGTCAAATAGAGTAGGGGAATTTACGATTATGGGGTGCTAAAAAAGAGGTTTTATAAATCTAAATTTTTTCAAGTTTCTTAGATTGTCTTTTTTTGGGAGAGAAGAGTAAGGGCTAAAATACCTCTCAAAGATTTTTGTCTTTGAGAGGTGTTTAAGATTTTGTGCTCAATCTGGATACACGATTTAAGAGATGTAAATAAGTTGTGTATAATCAGAGATATTTGTAAACTTTTTAGAAGAATATTTTTGGAGCCATACAACAACCATGATAAAAGGGAACATTTTAGAGTGGTGTCATAAATTCTCTTTTTTGTTTTTAAATTTATATACCTCTTTATTTAACATAAACTATGTTAGGTTGATTGACATATATCGAATGTTGCAAAGCTGTTTTTAAAAGCCCCATATAATGAGCTAATGATTCTCCATCACTTTCAGAAAAATCGTTTTCAAATATTCCGTAAAATCTTAAAAATGTAGTGGTACTATCATGTAAATTGATAAAATTTGATATACCTCCATATTGATTTAATAGATCTTGCTTTTCATTATTCAGAGCGGGTATTAAATCATCTTTTATAAAAGCGATAGCTTCTTGTATTTCAGAAACTACAAAATGGGCTTCTTGGTTATCGGATGTCAAATTACCTTCGGGTAAATCATAATCTACTCTATACGTCCATTCTGACAGAGTAGCATCAAATAATTTTTTAGCCTTTACTATATCTAATTGTACAGCATAATACATACACAACGCAAAAGTGCCTAAATCAAAATGAATTTCTTCATCATTATATTCAAAAAATATTGCTCTTGATCTTACCATGGTTTTAAAATTTATTTTTTAGTGATTGATATGAACTTTCTATTAAAATATCTTTAGTAGTATTAAGCGTTTCCGGATGTATTTTTAGAAATTCATCGATATTATAATCAGGTTTTATTTTTAATCTAAATACTGAAGGCAATTCACTTTCTTTAATTCCGGTCCTTAAATTAGTGTAAGTTATTTCTGCTCTAAATGCATTATTTTTAATTTTAGATGGCAAGTTATTTAATGCAGGAGTATTTAAAATATAATTTTTAAGATCAATACCTTCGTCTGGCAAGTCTCTCATGTATTGCACTAATTTTATTTTATCTTTCCCAAACTTATGCTGATCTGAACCTAACTTCATACTAATTATTTTATCAATTTTACCAGTACTGGTATCAATTAATAGTCCATCTAATTCCTGCACAGTTTTGGGAGTAATTTTTACATTTTTAATATCGTAAAATGCAAGATCAACACCCAAATATACATTTTCAGTACTACTTACGGTTTTTTTTAGAAATGGTATTGCAGGTATTTCTACTAATTCGCCATTAGACCAGCGACCACCATTAGCCAAAAAACTGACTGCTTTCACTTTTTTTGTTGGATCTGTAATCAAACTTGCTCCGTCAGAACTGTTGATTATTTTAATTTTACCTGCTTCTAATGGGACTTGTAATTGTGTTATAGTTTTATTATCAAGGTTGTTTATTAACCAAAAGTCTTTGTTATTTTGTAACATTAATCTTTTGACTCCATCTACGTTTATTATTTCAATTATTTTTTCAGGATTTTCGACAAATCTATTAAAATAAATCCCTTCTTCATTTACAAATGTATCTAAAAACCAAGCTCTACTATTAATTTTTGCTCTTTCTAAAATTTCTCGTGCCGGAATTTCAGTGTAATACTTTTTATAAGCATTTGTTCTAGCAGTATTTGAAATAAAAGATATCTCATTTCGTTCTATTACGTTTAACTGTTTTAAGGTTTCCCAATTGTCAAGAGTACTTGTTTTGTTTAAAGAGTTCCAAAATTTAGTTTCAACATCTTTTATCTGACCAAAATCTCTATAGAAAGCTCTTTTTAGGTCATCATTATAGTTGGCATATCTAGTTGTTATTACATTTATGTTTTCAAGTTGAGGTAATGTCGATAATTTTGTTTCAAAAGAAACTACATCTTTAGCCTTTTCACCAAGAAGTGTTTGCATTACAGATTTTATTTCTGCAGGCATAGCAATTGTTCCGGCGGCATCGATCAAAGCATACTCAGCTGCAGACGCTGCTTTATATCTACAATAAATAGTTCCTCCGCCAAATGCTAAAGCAATATAGAGGAAGGCTTTATTTGTCTCTTCACGTGCTTTTCTTTGTTCTTCTGTGGGTAATAATGTAGCATTATATTGACCCAAAGCATATATTGTTGAGGCTGTAATTGACGTCGTAAATGAACCAGCTTCAAGGCCTGTCCAGACTAAAACCTCTTCTGATGCAATTAGTTCTCCACCTAAAGCAGCACGAATTTTTGTAAAATACTTTAAATGTTGTAAATGTTTTAGTTGCGTAATACCTCCAAAAGTAAAAAACAGGACAACTTCTATTCCAATGGTTACAGCTAATGCTATTTTAGTATCAATTTTTAATAGTCTTTTATAATCATCTGAATAGTAAAACAAAAATGCAGGAATTGGTTGGTTATTTGGCAATAATGTTCTATCGTCTGTTTGATGTCCAAGAAGCGTTATTGATTGATATAAATGATATTGAGTAGGAATTGATTCATTTTTATCTAAACTTGGAGCGTCTCCTAAATAATGGCCATCACTACCCAAGTATAAATTGGTAGTACTAACTTTTTTATTAATAGTTACTAGTTCTTTTTTTAGTGTTTTATCAGTTATGTAATTTATCCACGTATTAGTTTGTAATGGCATTGCTTCATCACCAGAGTTGACAGATGAAATTCTGCCACATTCTAGAACTATTGATTTTAAATGACCATCTTGATGTTTATAATAATTATTTCCATCTGTAAAAAAGAAAGATTCTGTATTTACATCATCAGATGCATTAAGCAAATTATATTTTGATACTTTCCATAATTCATAAATACCATAAATAAATGCCATTCTATTCGTCTTTTCATCTGCAATCCAACTCGCAATTGGTATTCTTTGGATTCTAGCATCATCTAACATGTGAAATAAACAATCAAAATTTGTATTTACACCATTCTCCATTTTTAGTAGAAAATCTAAAAAATCATTTGCTTGATTTTGTACTACAGATAAGATCAACCTTACAATAAACTGCTCTTCAGTTTCTGTAATATTTCTTATTTTTATAAAAAACAATAATGTTTTTTTTATAATCTGAATTGGCAATGCAGAAAGAGCATTAATAGGAAGTACTTCTAGTAAATATTCGTATTTTATTTCTTGGGGAAATGTTGATAATGTATGTGGTATTTTATAGGTTTTGTTGTAGAAACTTACTAGTGCAATGTAATAATATTCTAAATCTGAATAAGATGTTTGCTTGTTAAACATTGGAGATAAATTACTTCTATGTGGTAAAGTAGAAGTAGAATCATAATAATATCCCCAACTTTTTTTCAATAAAAACAACATTTGCTCAAGATCAGATAATTTGCTTAAATCGGGATCAATATCATTGGCGGTAGCTTCTAAAACTGCTTCAGAGGTACTATTTATCAATAAATTTGGAAATATATCTTTGACGATTTCTCTAATTTTAAAAATAATCAGTATGGTTATTTTTTTTAACTTTCGCTTGTCATAATTGCTAGAATGTTGATCAATAAAATCACCTAAGTTTTTAGCATAAAAATGATAACCTGGCGTATTTATTTGACTTGTGACATCAATAGTTGATGAAGTAAAGTTAAGAGGCAATCTTAATTTATAGTCAATTTTTTCAAAACCTTCTGTTGTTGATTCGGCATAACTTCTAATTCCTTTTTTATCTATAGTACTTTCAATAGTAAAATTGTATTTTTTTCGATCATAAAATAAATTGTAAGGTGCATCAAAATTGGTAACATTGACAGAAATGGAGTTTCCTGCTTTAGCAATAAATTTATCAAAATTGAACTTATGCTTATAAATCATATCGTTTCCAAGAGGAATATCTGGGCCAGTATTTTCAATATATTTTAAAAATTGTTTTTCGTCGTAAAAGCCGTCGATTAAATCGGATCTTTTTCTGTCAGCCGTTTTAAACTTTGACTTATTATAAAAAACATATTTTTTTGAAACAGTATTTTTTTGGTTATTAATTGTTTTATGTGTGAATTCAATTAAAAAACCTTCAATATCGAACCTGATATTATTGAAATCATCGGTAAGCATTACTGGTATGCCTGATTTGTATAAAAGTACTACCATTATTCTATTTCTTTATTTATAATTAAATATGTGCTTTCTAATTCTTGTTCTGGCATATACTCACTATACCCCTTGCTAAAATGATAGTATCGATCAAGTGAATACACAAAAACAGGACTTTCTGGTTCAGACAATTCATTTTTGCCTTCAGTGTTCTCCGCTACGATTGCGACTTTGTATTTCTGATATTTGATGTTCTCCGGAGAAACCAATTCATTTCCATCTGCAAAAAGATCAATTAAAAACAGACGGGGATTCTTTTTGTCGCCGGTGATTAATGTTTTGATGCTGTTGTTTTCATCCTGGGTTAATCCGAGAATAATTTTGTTTGGGGTAGAACCATCTAAGGTTTTTAGTTGCAGTCCTGTAATGGTTTGCGTACTGTCTGTAAACAATTTCAAATCATAGTAATAAGGCTCCGGTAGCTCATAAGTTTTAGTCTTTGTTACTGTGCCACTTGCAGAAGCTGTTGTTTTCGTATCCGGA
Source organism: Flavobacterium sp. ABG (assembly GCF_001027725.1). Lineage (NCBI taxonomy): Bacteria > Pseudomonadati > Bacteroidota > Flavobacteriia > Flavobacteriales > Flavobacteriaceae > Flavobacterium > Flavobacterium sp. ABG. The sequence goes on along the minus strand of NZ_LEKS01000029.1, from coordinate 10,938 downwards.
GTTGTGCTTCCGGTGGCAGAGATGGCATTGTTCATCACATCGCCGGCTTCAGTAAGATAGGTTACACGCTCAACGACAGGCTTTTCGGTAATTCCGGTTTCAATCACATCATTTACAGTCAGCGTCTGTACTATCGAAATACCTTGTTGCTTTTTATCGTAAAAGGCATTGACAATGTTCAGTTTTTCAGAAGTCATTCTCGAATAACTTTTATCACCGCTTAGGGTTAATAAAGGTTCCGAATGGATCAAACTAAAGACATCATCAAAAAAGTTAGTCTGTCCGTATAAAATGACAGGATCTCCATTTTCATCTTGCGTTGTTCCGGCGGTGTACAGACTCACTTTTCCGTGATAAAGTAAGATGTTTAGTGCAGCAATATTTTTGCCTTGCACAGCAGGAGTAGTAAGCTGAATTGTTGAAGTCAGGTCACCATAATTCCCTTCTTCATCAGGTGGTAATCGCAGACCATCGACGTTAATAAAATTGTCTTTTTGAGCATTGGCAACTTTGGCGATCTGTCCGTAAAAAGTAGCATTGTTATTGTTATCGGTTGAAAGTTGGAAATAAAGGCTATTAGTTGCAACTGTGTTGGCTTGTGTTTGGTCGTTGATCAAAACAGGCCAGTCAAATGTACCGTAAGTACTTTCGGTCATCGGAACAATTTTTGTTGTCGGATCAGCTAATAATCCTGATTTAAGGTTTCCAGTTCCTTCTTTGATTTTGTAGTTTTCGTAGAAATCATAACTGCGCGTTCGATCGCTTTGGATATAAACGTACCAGTTGTTTTTGGTGTAAAAGTTACTGATGATACTATTGTAAATTTCAGTACCCTTTTTACTTGTTTGTGTTCCGGCTGAAACAATATTTACTGTATCTTCAGGGACAAATAAACCGTAGAAAGCAGCAATATCAATAAACTGTGTACTTTGTTCGCGCTCTAATTTTTGTTTGTAAGGAGTTGTTCCTGTAACGGTGATCGTAGCAAATGGTTTACGAGCATACCCTAAATCAAAAACAAATTCTCCATTATCAAAATTATGCTGATAATCTCCGTAATTTAAGACAACGTCAATTCCACATTCTCCGGATGCGAAATTCCCCAGTGATTTTCCGATATCAATTAGCGGTAATTCAAAGTTGTTTTTTTCGGTAAGATTACCATTGATATCTTTAAATTCAGATTCTTTAAAAAACAAACTGGAAAGCAAAGTACTGTCCGGAATTGCTGAGTCAAAACCGATATGTTTGGCAAGAAAGGCAGGAGGTGGAATTGGTGTGGTGGTGTCCCCGATTTTTTCCACACGACCTTCATGAAAAGCGATAAAGTCTTCGTTTATTTTAGTGATAAAATCAGAATTTACAGCTTTGTTGTGGGGAATAATTTTGGGTTCAGAATCTGTTGTAAAGAAATCAGCTCTTTGCAAACCTCTATAGACAAAATACTTTACATTCAATCCCGGAAATGGCTGTTTGTAAGGGCGAAGTACAAGGTTTACTTTGTCGGTAGCCGCTCCGGTTTCCGGATTGATTTGTGGCTGAATCAAAACAACTCCTTTACAAATGGAATATGCTTTTTTGGGAGCGTTTAAAGTAAATTGAGAAGTTAGGTTGAATTTGGAGCTTGAGAGCGGGCCAAAAGCTTGTTGCTGACTTTGCGTAAAGCCTCCTGACTCCACGAAAAAATGAGACTGTGCTGACATATTGTGAGGTGTTATTTTAAAAGTTTATCTATTGAAACCACAAAGGCTTGTAAATTTTGTAGACGAATCTTATGACTAGAAAGAGTACTACTATAAAGAGCAGTCTCCCGAGCCAGATTTGTAGTTTTTGCCAGGAAGTCAAATGATTGACAAATTTTGTCGTTTGGATTGTTTGTACCTCTGCTTCTTTTATTTGTTGTGATTTCCAGCGGGCGTAGAGTTCCTGCTCTTTCAGTTCACAGTCTATGGCGATTTTATTGTTATCGAGACGAACCTTTGGGCTTTTTAAAGTGCGCCCTGGTTCGGCCTGAGTAACATTCTTAAAAACGACTTTCCCGTTTTGGCATTCTAATAATGCTTTGAAGGAACTGCTGTCTTTTTGAATTTTAAAAACAGTATCGTGTACCGTTTCTTTAAGGGTTATGATTTTTGTTTTTTCTTCACTCAGAACTGGCTTCGGGCTCTTGCACGAAACCAGCACTAAGATTGAAAAAAACAAAAAAACAGTACGGTTTAGTTTTTGGGTCATGTTGTGGTTTGGGTTTGATTAGTGGTGTTTACAGTCTTAAAAAGCCTTTAATGCTTTTGATTTCTCTTTTTCTTTTAGAGACTTTGTAGCCTTCGCGTCCGCCAATATCGTTGGTGTTGCCTTCAATAGTAAAAATGGCAGAAGCCGTTACCCGGTCTACGATTCCGGTATGTCCCGTTCCGTTTTTAAAATCGATAATAAAAACATCACCGGGTTGAGGTTTTGTTTGTAGTAGTAGCGGTCTGGAATTGTATTGGTCTAATACGCCTGCTGTTTTTTTGAGCGGATTTTTCATTCCCAATTGCAAAGCTGCTTGTTGAGTGCTCCAGTAAACAAAAGCCATGCACCACGGATATCCTTTTCCGAGACCAACACTTCTGAGGTAAATTTCTACTTCCGGTCCGGAATTGCTGTTTCTTGGCATTTCTTCAACACCAACCTGAGCAAGAGCAATTTCTAAGGTTTTTTGAGCTAGTGTCATTGCTGTTTTCCGTTTAGTTGTTTAAATTTTTGTAATTCATCTACCAGCTGCTGATTGATCAGCATTAATTCTCTGTGCTGTGTTTCCATATTTTTTATTGTTTCGGTAGCAGCGGTCAGTCGGGCGGTAATGTCGTCAAGTAAGTCACGGTAATATTTTACGGCACTTACGGCGTTGTCAAGTTCGGCAGCTCGGTCTTGAGCTAATGATTTTCTCATCGAGAAAAACCAGGTAATAAATGCGGCAAAAAATGCGGTAAGAGTGGGGTATAAAAACGGCTCCATTAAATGTTTGTGTAAAATTTTGTACTAGGTTAGAAAGGTTTTTTGGGAAACAGCTGTAGTGTTTTTTAAAGAATATACAGCCTGAATTTTCCGATCTAATTTCGACAGCTGTTTCCTTTTGAGACTGCAAATATTGACTAAAAAAAGGCCTTAAAAAAACGCATGCCAGGCTGTCGGACATTTGTATTCTAGGACTTTACAGAGTTGTTTTGCAAATGAGGAATTGTCTTTGTTTAAAAACCTGAACTCGATTAAAATCCAAAATTTAAATTATTGTTTGTTGGTATTTAATATCCGTTGGATGCAATTAATTTTAACACATAGAGACATAGTTAACAAAGCTTAAAAAGACGTTTTACTTTAAATAAATCACATGAGACTATGTGAGAAAATTGTGATTTTCATAAAACTTTTCCAATTGTAACTTGCAAATCTATGTTTCTATGTGTTAAAAAATATTTAGGTAAAGTACCCCCAACGGATTATTTAATAGATCTATTTGTTTCCTTTAAGGTCTTTTTTGACCTTGTAGGAAAACGACAATACATAAATCAGTAACTTAATAATCGAACTCAGGTTAAAAGGAAAGGAGGTCGTTTTAGAAAGGAAAAAAAGCGGAACATTAGAAATTTAGAATCGGACGGATTCTGATTTCTATGATTTATTAAGAAGGCTTGATTTGGCTTTTCATGAGCTCTTCAATTTTCTTAAGTTCAACGGTTACCGAGGTACAAAGAACTTCATACAATGTGGTACGTGATATTGGATAAACTGGATAAACGTATTTACGCCAGACTACAGTTGTCGGAATATCTTCTGTTTTATGTTTTAAGTACAATTCTTTGATAAGCTTATAGCGTAGTAATTTATTTTTTTGAATGCCGAGACTTCTGTTGCTTGATATAGACATGATAATAGGATGTGGTATTAGTGAAAGAATAAGAGAAAAGAAATATTTTTAGACAGAAACAATTCTGCCTTGTCATTTGAAGGAGAATAGTTTACTAAATGTGTACTGATTTTATTGAGATCAGAAACCATTTGATTCTTCTTTTAAAATCAAATGGTTTCTGCTTTTTCTGATGGCGAAACAAATAGCCCACGTTTGTAAATAATTTGAGGCCATAGTTCAGACATGACAATCCTGTTCTGTAGCCCGTTAAGACATAGAGCAGTCTGAAAATAATAGTTTTGTATGTGTTGTTTTTAAACAGCGAAACACTGTTTTTTTATAGCACCAATTCGTAGTTTAGAGGCAAAGTGGCGGTGCGTTTTTACAGAATTTTGAATTCCGGAAAGAGCTCATTGTTAACCTTTATAGGTCGCTTTAATGTGTTTTTTAAATCTTGGATTTTTAATAACACTAGTTTCATACTGATAAAAAGCCTCACGCTCCTTGAGGGACAAAGCATTTTTAGAATTCCAGTTTCCAAAGCTGTCCTTAAATACGGTATGAGTATTTACCTCATAGCTTTCATGATCCGTTATTGGTTTTATTTTTACGCTCATTTCTGTATTGTTTAAAAGTGGTGTTTATTTTAAAATGAAACCAGTCACGAAATATAAGGATTGGTTTTAAATTGGTTACAATTAGTAAAAAAGCTAAAAGCAACGATGCATAAATGTCATTATTAGGCAGCATTTGTTTGTTCGTTTTGTTGGTTAAAGAAATTAAAAGCGTATCCGTGTAAAAAATCGACAGCAGACATAGAGAGTGGAATAGTAGTTCTTGTACCGTTTTCGTTAATGGTATTTGCCTCAATGAACCAGCTTGAACGCACAGGTTTAAAGGACGATGCAATGATTTCTACACCGTCTGTAAATTCTTCATTATTAAATTCTTTGGTAAGTTTCTGAAGTTCGAGAACTCTGGAACCTTTTAAATTTCCCTTTGCATCTTTTTTAAGCAGATTGAAAACAATTTTGACAAGAGAAGCGGTTTCTTTGCTTGTAGAAAGGGACGAAATGTAATTTTGAACTTTTTCGATTCCAATTGTTGCAGTATCGTCCCAGCCTTCATTAATGCGATATCCAATTGTAATTTCTTCTTTATCATTAGAAAAAGTATGTGACATTTGTTTTTCCTTAAAACCGTAAACCTGATTTTTTAAATCCAGAATGGTTTCAAAAAGCTGAAACGTTTCTGTTTTTACTTTGCTGATCATTTCTGAGGTTTTGTACAATTTTAAAAGTGCTTTTGGAATTGTTTCAGCCACTAGTTTTTTGTACGCTTCTCTTTCTTCATTCTTCTTATTTTCGATTTTTATTAGGGCTTCTTTTAATTGTTGAGCAGAAAATTGAGCTAAATCGATGGTTTTATTGGTCGTAATAGTTGAGGTGTTCATAGTTTCTTTAGGTTTTAAAATTTTAGGATGCGATTTCAGTTTCTTCTTTAAACGGATCTTCGTAATACGGTTTGAAATGGTACAGTAGTGTCTGTTGTGAAATGTATTTTATTTTGCTTTCAATTTCCTTTGAAACCGGTCGGGGAGTTGCCCTTTCATTTTCCAGAATGTGCATCAATTGAAAACGTTCTTGATTAATGCAGATTCTTTCTCCCGATGTAAATGTTTTTTTTCTTTCTGAACAGAACTGAAGAGCCAGATATAACAGGGCAATACGTTCTTCGATTTGTTTTTTACTCATGATTTTTTCTCTAAAATGGTTTTTAATTTTTTTATATCAGATTCTATTAAATTTCTTTCAGCACTGTTTGGATTTTGAATTAGCCAATTTTCCAGTTCGTGGATTTTTTCTTCAATTTGATTAGTATTCATTGTATAGGATTAAGAATTAAGTTGCTTTTTTTGTTTTTGAATGTTCTTAAAAGTTTTACTTTATTAAAATCGGTTCTCATTTATGGTCACTTTTATGCTACTTTTATTTTAATGTTTTTTGAAGACTATTATTTTTTTGCTGAAATATTTTATTTTCATTCTTTTATTTCTTTACTTTGCAAATGTAGTGTAAAATAATACATCAAAACAAATAATTAACGTAAAATAATACATCTTTTTATGGGCTCTACTGAAAGAATGAAAGAATATCTTGATTATAAAGGGGTTACGCGCTATAAGTTTTGCAATGATTTGGGCTTTTCTAATAAGTTTTTAGACAATAGTAGTAATATGGGAACAGATAAAGCGTGTAAAATATTACAGCATTATCCGGAGATAAATTCAGAGTGGCTGCTTACGGGAAACGGACCAATGTTAAAAGAAAGTAACACAGATATCGTTATTATGAACAATAGCCGAAAAACCATTGATTCCTTGCATTTGAGTCAGGAAATACCATTGTATGATCTTGAAGCTGTTGCCGGCTTAAAGGAGTTGTTTAAGAGTGGAAAACCACAAAGAATTCTGGATACAATTAAGATTCCGAATCTTCCAAAATGTGACGGAGCTATTTCGGTGACCGGAGACAGTATGTATCCGTTACTGAAATCGGGGGACATTGTATTGTATAAAGAAACTGAATTTGAGAATATCTTTTTTGGAGAAATGTATCTTTTAAGTGTGAAGTTAAATGACTGGGAAGAATACATTACCGTAAAGTATGTTCAAAAATCAGAAAATGGACAGGATTTTGTAAAACTTGTAAGTCAGAATTCACATCATCAGTCTAAAGATATTCATATTTCAAAAATTTCAGCTTTGGCACTTATTAAAGCAAGTATTCGTATCAATACGATGATGTAACGCAACTTTGTTTTCTCAATTGAGTATAAAAAAATCGCAATTTCATTTATTTGAGATTGCGATTTTTTTATGCGAATTCACTTTTTAGGAGTACAAATAAAGCAAGTTTAAAAGTTGTAGTGAAATTTGTAAAACTGCTATTCAGCAAAATTAACAGATCTTGTGTTTTGTTTTATTATCGGTTTTCAAGTCTCTATTTTTCGCCTTTTCTCTTTGTACCTCTGTCTCTTTGAACCTTTGAACCTGATCCATAAAATCTGGAATAAAAAAACACAAAAAAAAGATTGTGAATGACTGTCGGACATCAGTATTCTATGACTTTGCATAAGTGCAAGGACAGTGAACAGTTGTCTTTTTTTTAATGATAATTGACTCATCTTTGCTGTGAAACTAGGGCTACATCCGGATCATTTGTTTTGTGAGATAAAAAACGATTGTGATTTACAACAAAGAAGTAGTGCTTTGTAATTCATTTTTTATCAATGGCTTTTAGTTCTTTTAAGTCTTATTTATTTCTATACTTCTTTCTGAAGTTTTGGGTCGGCAATCTTCGCGCGACGGTTTTATTTCATAGTCTTCATTGACTTGGAGTTAAAGTGGAATTACGTTCGTATTTACTTCTTTTTTACGGATAATGTCCCCGTTTCAGGCTGCTATTTTCTTAAGGTAAGAAAGTAGCAGCTTTTTGTTATTTTTTCTGTTGTGTTTTGCATGCTGTATAAAACGAATTTTGATCAAGTCCTAAAGTTTTAGATTAGTAAAAATCTCGCAAAGCCACAAAGTTTAAAAAGGTTATGTATTCCGTTTATTCTTTCGTCTAAAAAAAACTCCATTATTTCTAATGAAGTTCTTTTACAATTAATGAGTATAATTTTTTGTCGTGTAATTTAAGGAACAGTATCTGAGAAACATTGTTCCTTATATTGTTTGGATTAGTGTTTAATGCTAAAATTTATTGGTGTCAACATCAGTAATGAATTGTGTTACTCCTTTCATAAATACTTGCTGATCATCCCACATGGCAAGATGACTTCCGTTTGGGCAATATAAGTATCGTCCTTTTTGAACTAGTTTACTTTGTTCTTCCATTGCTTTTGGATCCATTGTATCGTATTTTGCTCCAATCATTAGGGTTGGAATTGTAAGTTCATGCAAACGATTTTTAATATCCCATTTTGCCAGGCGACCACTTATTCCAAATTCGCTTGGACCTTGCATTATCGTGTATATTGCTCCATTGGTGTGTTTGATGGCACGGTTTAATCCGTCTGGCCATTCTTTTAATCTGCACAAATGTTCTTGGTAAAAATTAGGGATAAGAAGTTCCATATATCTTGGGTTGCCAAAGTCTTTTTTTGCTTCTAATGCTCTTACTTCTGCCAGAACTTCAGGTTTCATTTGCTTTGCCAGAACTTCATCTGCGTATTTACCATATTCCGGGGCGCTGGCCATCATATTAGAAATAAGGAGACCTTTTAGGTTTTTCTGATACTTTAATGCATATTCCATCGCCAGAATTCCGCCCCAGGAGTTTCCTAAGACATAAAAGTTAGTATGGTCTGCATTAATAGCTTTGCGAACTTGTTCTACTTCTTCTACAAATCTTTCTGTTGTCCAAAGAGTGCTGTCTTTAGGTTGATCACTGTAGTAAGAACCTAGTTGGTCGTATTCATAAAATTCGAAACCTTCGCGTTGAAAAAATGTCTCAAAGCACTCCATGTACTCATGTGTCATGGCTGGTCCTCCATGTAGTAGCAATACTTTTATTTTTGGATTATTGCCAAAACGTTTTGTCCAGACTTTAAATTCTCCAACCGGTGTTTTTATCGGAATCATTTTTACACCTGCAGTTTCTATTGATTCGTTTGGTTTGTAGGTAAAATAATTGGCGAGAGCATCTGATTTGCTTTCGTTTTTACAGGAAACGAAAAGGATAATCGTCAGTAAGAAAAGGATTGAGCGCATAGTTCTAGAGTTAAAAGGTTATGGTAGCGGATAAGTTTCTTTACGCTAAAATACGAATTAAATTTAGATGTAGAATTTGTAGTATGGGGGAGTGGAATTAATATTGTTGGGAAGAATTATTTAATTTCCAATACCGGCGCATCAGTAAAATTAGCTTTGAGTTCTTCCGGTAAATAGGGTCTGCCTCCAGTAGCTGGAATACAGGTTCCGGTGAATAATGCGGAAGCCATTATTTTTCCATTTTTTAGGATTGATTGTTTAAAATGCAATTTTGGTAGTCCACTAGGATCTGTAAAAACAGCACAAGTCACGTCAAAATTATCGTCTTTTTTAAGTGAACGAATAAACTTAATGCTGTATTCGGATAAAACCATAAATACGCCGTTTTCTGCTTGTTGTACGAAATCAAAACCTAATACCTCTTTGATGTAAGCGTGACGACATTCTTCCATATAAAAGGGATAGTACAGGCCATCCATAATTCCTTGAACATCTATGTGTTCGCCTGCAGCAGTGTAATTCTTTGAATATTCCATTTTTTGTAAAGTTAAATTTAGTTTGAAACGTATTTTTGAAGCGTTTATTGTAGAATAATACTACTAAAAAACGCGTTGTTTAGTTTGTAAAACGGGTATGTTTCAGCGCTAATTTAAAAATTAAAACGCTTTAAATGCAATTATTCTTAGTTTTTTGCCACAGATTAAAAGGATTAGAATGATTTTTTCGCCACTAATTACTAGGATTTTCGCTAATTTTTTTGTGTGCCGGAAAATTAAATCATCTTACCTCCTTAATTTTTTATCCAACTTTTTTTAAGTCATAGTAAAAAAGTAATTTTTGCCTCGTATTTTTTTAGTTAGCCACAGATTAAAAGGATTAAAATGATTTTTTTAATCTGTGAGAATCCTTTTAATCTGTGGCAAAAAAAAAGCCACGAATCACACCAAGTATCCCGAAAATAAATTCGCGAAAATTCGTATAATCCGTGGCTAAAAATTTTCCTAAACTCAGAACCTTAGGAGCTCAGAATCTTAGCACCTTCTACCTAGTAATGCCATCTCACAAAAGCTTCCATCGCTGCATAAGTCGCTAGACCTAATTGCTGATACAAAGCTGCTGTTTCGTGGTTTCGGTCTTCGGCTCTTTGCCAAAATTCTCTGGCATCGGTTCCCTGAAAAACAACACCGTCTTTTTGTGATTGGTGTTTGAAGATTCCATGACGTTTTGCCAAAACCTGATCCGGACTCATAGGTACCGCCATTTCTACTTCGTCAATACCCCATTCCTGCCATGCACCACGGTACAACCATAACCAACAGTCGTCCATAAATGATTTTGGTTTTAAGGCTTTAACGGCTTCAAAAATAGCATCTAAACATACTTTATGTGTTCCGTGCGGATCTGCTAAATCTCCTGCAGCATAGATTTGATGTGGTTTAATTTTTTCAATTAAATCCATCGTCAATTGAATGTCTTCTTGTCCGATTGGTTTTTTCTCGATGGTACCTGTTTCATAAAATGGAAGCTCCATAAAATGAATCTGATCGTCTGTTAAACCAACAAAATGACTTGTTGCTCTTGCTTCTCCTTTTCTGATTAGTCCTTTGATATAACGTACTTCAGGGATGTCAATTTCGCTGTTCTTTTTATTTTTTAAGAAGTTAACTGCTTTTTCATAAATCGCATCGGCTTCCGGGCTTTTGATTCCGAATTTCTCATTGTAATCAATTACGAAACTTGCAAAACGCAAGGCTTCATCATCGGCAACGGCAATATTTCCCGAAGTCTGGTAGGCTACGTGCACTTCATGCCCTTGCTCTTGCAAACGCATAAACGTTCCTCCCATACTGATAATATCATCATCAGGGTGTGGACTAAAAAGCAATACACGTTTTCTGGCTGGCTCCGCTCTTTCAGGACGGTTGGCATCGTCTGCATTTGGTTTTCCACCTGGCCAACCTGTAATTGTGTTTTGTAATTTATTGAATATCTTAATATTAATATCATAAGCAGGACCTGAATCGGCCAATAAATCACTCATACCGTTTTCGATATAATCGGCATCGGTAAGCATTAAAATTGGTTTTTTAAGATCAAGCGCTAATCCTAAAACAGCTTTACGGATTAATTTATCACTCCAGGTTACTTTTTCTACCAACCAAGGTCTGTTGATTCGCGTTAGTTTTGAAGACGCTTCTTTGTCTAAAACAAAAACAGCATTATTGTGTTCCTGTAAAAACGAAGCCGGAATCTGATTGGTCACCTCATCTTCAAC
>NZ_LEKS01000028.1:0-44050 GCF_001027725.1 Flavobacterium sp. ABG | reverse complement strand
TTATTAATATTAAATTTTTAATTAATTGTACGTTACCTCAAGTAACAACGACCTTAAGGTGGTTATTGCGGCGGGGCTCACCTCTTCCCATCCCGAACAGAGTAGTTAAGCCCGCCTGCGCAGATGGTACTGCAGTTATGTGGGAGAGTATGTCGTCGCCTTTCTTTTAAGAACCCTATCCAAATCGGATAGGGTTTTTTGTTTTATATAACTTTTGGTTGTTGTTTTTTTTAAACCATATAAGTGATGTAAGTTCATTTTAGATTTACTTTGCGACTCCTTGCGTAAATCCTTGCGTGCTTTGGGTTAAGCAGCACATATAAGAAACGCCATTATAACTGCTGTAATGATCAAATTTACAGATATAAATTGGGTAGTTTCATCTAAAATTTTTCTTTGTATTGTTTATGAAATCTTTGCGAACTTGGTGTTTAAAAGAGGTTAGAGGGTAATTGTGCGTTTGTTTAGTATTACAAATTAGAAATCTTCGCAAGTAACGGATTAACTTTAAAATTAAATGACTTGTTATCGTTATTAAACTTCTGAAAATCTGTTAAATTATAGTAAATAAAGGATTTTAGAGTAGGAGTGACTAGAGTTTTTAAATGCGAATCTGTATTTTTGTTTTTTAATTATAATCTAAATATGAAAAAAAGTATTTTATTGTTGGTATTATTTGCTATCACAAGTTTAAGTGCTCAAGAGCGCCCAAAATTAGTTGTAGGTATTGTAGTTGATCAAATGAAAATGGAATATCTCTATCGGTTTTCAGATGATTTTTCTCCAAATGGTTTTAATAGATTAATAAATAATGGATATACTTTTCAGAATATGCATTATAATTACATGCCAACTTATACTGCACCGGGACATGCTTCTATTTATACAGGGACGACACCGGCAACACATGGAATTGTAGGTAATGAATGGTTTAGCAGAACGCTTGGTAAAGAAATGTACTGTACAGATGATGCATCTGTTAAAACGGTTGGAGATGGTACTGTAGAAGAGGGTGCAATGTCACCAAAGAATCTGCAAAGTACTACTATAACTGACGAAGTTAGAATGGCAACAAATTTTACTGGAAAAGTAATCGGTCTTAGTTTGAAGGATCGTGGAGCAATTTTGCCTGCAGGACATTTTGCAAATTGGGCATTCTGGTACAGCAAAACAGGTTCTTTTATTTCGAGTACTTTTTATGGGGATAAATTACCTGATTGGGTTACCCAGTTCAATAATGAGAAGCGTTATTTGAAGTATATTAATAAAGGTTGGGATTTATATAAACCAGCTAGCACATACAATGAAAGCTTACCGGATAATAACCCGTATGAAGGGAAACTATATGGTAGTGCAGCGCCTGTTTTTCCATATGATTTGAAAACAATGTATGAGAAAAATGATGCAGGTATCTTAAGAGCGACTCCATATGGGAATGATTTGTTAGCTGAGTTTGCTATGGAAGCTATTGCGAAGGAAGATCTGGGTAAAGACAATAGTACCGATTTCCTTACTGTTAGTTTTTCTTCGACTGATTATGTTGGTCATTTACTTGGACCTCGTTCTATGGAGCTTCAGGATACTTATTTGAGATTGGATCAAACTATTGCTGACTTTTTAGCTTATCTTGATAAAACGGTTGGAAAAGACAATTATTTACTTTTTCTAACTGCTGATCATGCAGGGGCAGAAAATGTTATCTATTTAAAAGATCATAAATATAATGTAGATAATTATCCATCAAAAGACGTTAGGAAAAGCTTACAGGATTTTTCTGTGAAAACTTTTGGAGTAGATTTAATTTTAAATTATTCTAACTTTAATATTTTCTTCAATAAGAAACTTGTTAAGGATAAAAAATTGGATTTAGTTAATGTAAAGAAGGCTTTTAAAAGTTTTTTAATTGAACAACCACAAGTAAAGAGAGTGTATACCGAGGAAGAAATTTTGGCTAATTCCGGAAATGATTACTATTTAAACTTTGTCGCAAAAGGGTATGATGTAACTCAAAATGGAGATTTGATTATTGTAGACAAACCGGGTGATATTGAATATTCAACTACGGGAACTTCACACGGGACACCTTATAGCTATGATACACATGTTCCTGCGATTTTTTATGGCTGGCATATCAAAAAAGGAGAGTCGTATGATAAAAAAGGAATAACTGAAATTGCACCAACAATAGCGCAAAAAATAAAAGTTACCTTTCCAAATGGAACTGAAGCAAAAGTGCTTCAAGAAGTTTTGGATGAAAAGAAGTAATCTAGGATTGGTAGTTTTAAATAATTGAGGTAAAAACATCGTTATTTAAGTACTAGACGCATATTAAATTTAAAAACCCTGTCTTAATTCAAGACAGGGTTTTTTGTAACAAAAAAGGCTTTTCAATTAAGAAAAGCCTTTTTTATTTAGTAAGCACTTATTATAATGCTAGCAACTATGCGTTTGCTAACACTACTTCTTCGTTAAAAGGAAGATTCCATGCTTCAGCAACTCCTTTGTAAAGGATTTTACCATTAGCAACGTTTAATCCTTTTTTCAATTCTTCATTTTCAGCGCAAGCTTTTTCCCATCCTTTGTTAGCCAACTGTACAGCATACGGTAAAGTAGCATTAGTTAAAGCTAATGTAGAAGTATAAGGAACAGCTCCCGGCATATTTGCTACACAGTAGTGAACAATATCATCAATAATAAAAGTTGGGTTCTCGTGAGTTGTTGGAGTACAAGTCTCAATACAACCACCTTGATCTACCGCTACGTCAACAACAACAGTTCCCGGACGCATTAATTTTAACATATCACGAGTGATTAAGTGAGGCGCTTTTGCTCCTGGGATCAAAACTGCACCAACAATTAAATCTGCATCAGCAATTGCTCTGGTAATGTTATAGTGATTTGACATTTCTGTATTTACGTTAGCTGGCATGATATCATCTAACTGACGTAAACGTGGTAAGCTTAAATCCATAATAGTAACCTGAGCTCCTAAACCTGCTGCCATTTTAGCTGCTTGAGTACCAACGATACCTCCACCTAAAACTAAAACTTTTGCCGGTGGAACACCTGGAACACCTCCTAAAAGGATTCCTCTTCCTTTTAATGGTTTTTCAAGGTATTTTGCTCCTTGTTGAATAGCCATACGACCTGCAACCTCAGACATTGGAACTAATAAAGGTAAACTACGATCTGGTTTTTCAACTGTTTCGTAAGCTAAACATACCGCTCCTCTTTCTAACATAGCGTGTGTTAATGGCTCAGATGATGCAAAGTGGAAATAAGTGAAAAGTAATTGATCTTTTTTGATTAATGGGTACTCAGAAGCAATAGGCTCTTTTACTTTGATAATCATTTCAGCGATAGCATATACTTCTTCAATAGTTGCTAAAACTGTTGCACCAGCTTTTGCATATTCTTCATCAGCAAAACCACTACCTACACCTGCAGTTGCTTGAACGTAAACTACATGACCGTGTTTTTTCATTTCAGAAACTCCTGCTGGAGTTAAAGCTACACGATTTTCGTTATTCTTGATTTCTTTTGGAACACCTATTATCATATTGTTATATTTTTTTGTTTTTTGAAATTGTTTTTTACAAATTTACAGTTAGAGAATATATTATTGATAATTGATTGATAAATAAGAAAATATTATTTTATTTGTTACTTTTACAGAAAAATATTCTTTTGGGAAGTATTTTTCTTTCCTGAAAGAGAAAAAAAGACTTTTTTTAAATCAAAATTTATATCGTTTTCGTTATGGCTTTAGATGAAACTGACAAAAAAATCCTACGACTTTTACAGGAAGATGCGCATTACACGTTAAAAGACATTGCAAATAAGATTAATTTATCGTTAACGCCGGTTCATGATCGGGTCAAACGTCTTGAAAAAGAGGGCGTTATAGAAAAATATGTCACGATTTTAAACAAGAAAAAACTCGGAAATAACCTTACTGTGTATTGCCAAGTTACGTTGACCAAACAAACTTATGACACTTCGGAGGGGTTTAATCAATCTATTTTGAATTTACCGGAAGTGGTAGAGTGTAATTATGTTTCGGGGAATTTTGATTATATGCTCAAAATTATCATTCCGGATATGGAAAGCTACCATCGTTTTCACCAACAGAAATTATCAGTTTTACCGGAAGTCTCCTTATTAAATACCGTTTTTGTAATTTCTGAAGTAAAAAGTACCACGGTCTTGCCTATCTAAATTAAAAAACCACCAAGTAAACTTGATGGTTTTATTTAACACTGGTTTTGGTTTATATTAATAGTAAGTGAAACGTCTTACTTTTGCAATATATTTGGCTAAACGGATAACCTGATGGCTATAACCGTATTCATTGTCGTACCAGATGTATAATACAATATTTTTACCGTCTTTAGATACAATTGTAGCATTACTGTCATAAATTGAAGGCGCAGATGTACCAACGATATCTGAAGAAACTAATTCATTATTTAATGAATATTTAATTTGCTCTACCAATTCTCCTTCTAAAGCATATTTTTTCATTATTTTATTGATCGCAGCAACTGTCGTTCCTTTCTTAACTTCTAAATTCAGCACTACCAATGAACCATTTGGAACTGGAACTCTAATTGCATTTGAAGTCAATTTACCCTCTAGCGAAGGCAAAGCTTTGGCTACAGCACTTCCGGCTCCTGTTTCAGTGATTACCATATTTAAAGCTGCAGCTCTACCACGACGGTATTTTTTGTGCATGTTATCTACTAAATTCTGGTCGTTTGTGTAGGCATGGATAGTTTCCAGGTGACCTTTTACAACTCCCAATGTATCTTCGATAGCTTTTAATACCGGTGTAATGGCATTTGTAGTACAAGAAGCTGCTGAGAAAATATTAATCTCATCAGGATTGTATTCGTTATGGTTTACCCCATGTACAATATTAGGAACTCCTTTTCCTGGCGCAGTCAATAAAACTTTACCGGCACCATTTGAAGTCAAGTGTCTTTGTAAAGCAACTTCTGTAGTGAAAACTCCGGTATTGTCAATGATCAAAGCATCATTGATTCCGTATTGTGTGTAATCTATTTCTTCCGGTGTATTTGCTGTGATCATATGAACTGTAGTTCCGTTGATGATCAAAGCATTATTTTTAGGGTCAGTAGTTACAGAACCTTGGAAATCTCCGTGAATTGAATCGTATCGTAATAAAGAAGCTCTTTTTTCTAAACTAGTGGCATCGTTTGCATCACGAGTTACAATTGCTCTTAAACGTAATTGATTTCCTTTTCCAGTTTTAGACATTAATTCTCTGGCCAATAAGCGACCAATTCTTCCAAAACCATATAAAACCACATCTTTTGGTTGAATTTCTTCTGATGATTTGGCTTCTTTTAATTTATCAAGTACAAAATATCTTGCATCAGGATATTTCTCATCTTCCAGACGATACTCGTAAGTTAGTTTTCCTAAATCTAATTTTGAAGGTGGAAGATCTAACGACAGGATAACCTGAGCAATTTCAACTGAATCAAAAATGGTGATTGGCTTACCAACAAACTCACCTGCGTATTGATGTAAATTAATAATATCGCTTACATTTTTATCCAATAATTGATTCTTGAATAAAACCATTTCGATGGATTTGTCATACCATAAATCACTTATGATTTTGATTAATTCGACACCAGCTCTTCTTCGGTCGACTTGAAGTGATACTTCTTTTTGGTACAAAGATTTTTTGCTCATAATTGGAAATTTGGAAAAATAAATAGAGGACTATTTTAAAATTTTGCGCAAAAGTACCCATTTCAATCGATTTCGTAAACTATTTTAGCATTTTTTTTTGAAACTCACGAAAAAAATATTTTATTCCTGTTAAATTAAAATTGGGTTCCTGAAAACAAAAACAGAAATGGTTTTGGGAAGAAAAATAAAAAAGCCACCTTAAAAATAAGATGGCCTTTCGTTTTAATTTGAGTAAGATGTTTAGATAATAATTCTTAGAATTTCTCCATTTTTATTGATCATTTCAAGACGCATACTTTGTCCCTCATCTTTTTTATTTAAGAGTTTTGAAACCGTTTCAATATTTGTTGCTTTAACATTATCTATACTTAAAATAATATTGCCTTGTAATTCATTTTGGTACTGCATTAAATTTTCATTAGAAATACTTCTGATTTTTACACCATAATTTATGTTGAATTTCTTTTTATCGGCAGCATCAATATTTTCCAATTCTATACCTTTAAATTCGGTGCTGTAAAATTCATTTTTGCTTAAAGTTACCGGAACAGTTTTCGTTTTTCCGTCTTTAATATAAGTCACTTTAACAACATCATTTGGGCGTTTGGCATTGATGTAGCTCGAAAGGTCTGCATAAGTTGAAATATTTTGCTCGTCCAGTTTTACAATAATATCACCTTTTGTCAGTCCGGCTTTTTCTGCACCGGAATTTTTGGAAACTTTACTAATATAAAAACCTTGCGTTTCAGTAATTCCCAATTCTTTTGAAGCGGTACTGTTTAATTCTCCTCCTTCAACACCTAGAATTCCTCTTTGAACATTCCCAAATTCCATAATGTCCTCGATAATTTTTCGGGCAATATTAGACGGAACGGCAAATGAGTATCCAACATAAGAACCCGTCATTGAAGAAATCATAGTATTAATTCCAATTAATTCTCCACGAGTATTCACCAAAGCGCCACCGCTGTTTCCGGGATTTACGGCAGCATCCGTTTGAATGAAGGACTGAATGCCCTTTGTATCTAAATTTCTGGCTTTTGCCGAAACAATTCCCGCAGTTACAGTCGAAGTTAAATTATACGGATTTCCAACGGCCAGAACCCATTCACCGATTTTTACAGAATCTGAATTCGCAAAAGTCGTGTAAGGAAGTTTTTCATCGGCATTGATTTTTAATAAAGCAATATCCATTTTAGAATCTGTACCAATAAGTTTGGCTGTATATGATTTTTTATTGTTCAACGTAATTTCAATTTCCGAAGCGTCTTTAATTACGTGATTGTTGGTTACAATGTACCCGTCTTCAGAAATAATTACACCCGAACCGGTTCCTACTTGTTCCTGCTGCTGCTGTCCGCCATAACCATAGAAAAATTCCATCATGGGGTTACTAACAGTTCGTCGCGAGACGTTTTTTACGTGAACAACGGTGTGGATTGTTTTGTCTGCGGCTGCTGTGAAATCTACAGTTTCTGCTGCTAATGCAACATTTCTGCCAAACGAATTGGGAGCAAGAGTTACAACAGAATTTCCTTTTCCAAAAAAAGAAGTGTTGCTTTCAAATAATAACTTGTAAGCACCAAGGGTAATAGCGCCGCTAAATAATGACACTAAAAATAAGGCTGAAAATCTTTTCATAATTAGAATTTATATTTAAGTTATTTAACGTAAAATTACTTCAAAAAATTATTTAGAAAAATGGTTTAACGCTCTTTAACAATGATTAACATTTCATTAATTAATAGTTCGTACTTTTGTACTTCTTAAAGACAAAAAATGCAAGTAGAATTTTATAAATATCAAGGTACAGGGAATGATTTTGTGATGATTGACAATCGTTCTGAATTTTTTCCTAAAGACAATATAAAACTGATTGAACGCCTGTGTGACAGACGATTTGGAATCGGAGCTGACGGACTTATTTTGCTGGAAAATGATTCCGAGACTGACTTTAGAATGGTATATTATAATTCAGACGGAAATCAGAGTTCCATGTGTGGAAACGGTGGTCGTTGTCTGGTTGCATTTGCTAATCAGTTGGGTGTAATTGAAAATAAAACAACTTTTATAGCAACAGACGGTTTACATCACGCGTCTGTTGGAGAAGATGCTATTATTTCATTGCAAATGATAGATGTTGATGAAATTCAAAAGAAAGATTCTTATACTTTTCTGAATACAGGTTCTCCGCATCACGTGCAAATTGTTGAAGATTTAGAGCATTATAATGTGAAAGAAAATGGAGCGGCAATTCGTTATGGTGCTTTATATGGAGAAAAAGGAAGCAATATTAATTTTGTTAAAAAAGTAGACGACAGCACTTTTTCGCTTCGTACGTACGAGCGTGGTGTTGAAGATGAAACTTTAGCTTGTGGAACCGGTGCGACAGCTGTTGCAATAGCGATGAATGCAATTGGTCAAACGGATAAAACTTCAATTAATTTGAATGTTGAAGGTGGAAAACTAATCGTTTCTTTTGATAAAACCGGAGATCATTTTTCGAATGTGTTTTTGACCGGACCTGCAAAATTTGTTTTTAAAGGAACTATTGAGGTTTAAAAGTTATAAGTGAAAGATCTGAAATCAGAAATCGAATATCAGCAATCTAAAATCTAAAATCAACTATGATAACTCTAAAAGGAGAATCGGTTTACCTGCGGGCATTAGAACCTAATGATCTGGAATTTGTGTATGCAATGGAGAACGATCAGAGTATTTGGGAGGTTAGTAATACCCAAACGCCTTATAGTAGGTTTTTAGTTCGGCAGTATCTCGAAAATGCGCATCAGGATATTTATGAAGCCAAACAATTGCGGTTGGCGATTTGTCAGGATGAAGATTTTCCGGCTGTTGGATTGATTGATTTATTTGAATTTGATCCTAAAAATAACAGAGCAGGAGTTGGAATTGTGATTCAAAGTAAAGAGAACAGAAAGCAAAATATTGGTTCTGAGGCTTTAGAGCTACTGATTAAATACTCTTTTCACAATTTAAATCTGCATCAATTATATGCAAATATTAATGTAGGGAATGTAGCTAGTATAGCACTTTTTACTAAATTTGGCTTCAAGGAAATAGGAATTAAAAAAGATTGGATTCTGGTAAACAATCAGTATCAGGACGAAGCAATTTTTCAGTTAATTAACAAACAAATTTAAAATCTTAGCTTTGAGTATAAAAAAAATAATCACGTTAGCTGCCGTAGCCGTAATTTCAGTTTTAATGATTTACGGATTTATTTTAATCAGTAGAATTTTTAGTGCCAATACTAAATTCGAAGAAAAAGAAGTGTACGTATACGTTCCTACCGGAGCCAATTATACGGATGTGAAAAAAATAATACAACCGTATATCAAGAATTTCGATAATTTTGAAATGGTTGCCAATAAAAGAAGTTATCCTGAAAATGTAAAATCAGGTCGTTTTTTGCTTAAAAAAGATATGAATAACATCGATTTGGTTCGTGCGATGCGTTCTAATGTCCCTGTGAAATTAGCTTTTAATAACCAGGAACGTTTAGAGAATTTTGCCGGAAGAGTAGGAGCAGAAATCGAAGCGGACAGTTTGTCTTTAATGAAAGCGATTAAAGATTCGACTTTCTTAAAAGCAAACGGTTTTAATGAAGAGAATGTTTTTGCGATGTTTATTCCGAATACTTATGAAATTTATTGGAATACTTCTGCAGAAAAGTTTCGTGATAAAATGATCAAGGAATACCATAATTTCTGGACAGCTGATCGTATTGCAAAAGCAAAAGCTCAGGGATTGACTCCGGTTCAGGCTACAATTTTGGCCTCTATTGTTCATAAAGAATCCGTTAAAAAAGACGAAAGACCTCGAATTGCAGGTGTATATTTAAATCGTTTGCGTTTGGCGATGCCGTTACAGGCTGATCCGACCGTTATTTATGCTTTAAAATTAAAAGCGAATGATTTTGATCAGGTTATAAAAAGAGTTTTTTATAATGACCTGATTATGAAATCTCCTTACAATACTTATGTAAATGTAGGTCTTCCTCCGGGGCCAATTGCGATGCCTGACATTACGGCTCTTGATGCGGTTTTAAATCCGGAGAAGCATGATTATATTTATTTTTGTGCCAGCGTAGATCGTTTTGGATATCATGAATTTGCTTCTACTTATGAGCAACATACTGTAAATGCAAAAAAATATTCAGACTGGATCGCTAGTCAGGGCGTAACAAGATAGTTTTGAGTTTTAAAAAGATCCTTATTTTATCGGTTTTATTTTTTTTGAATTTTCATTGGATGGAAGCTCAAAGTAAAATCGATGCTTTTTTAACGCCTTCAGATACTTTAAATCTAAAAAGACAAAATACAGTTATAGTGACTGAAGCTGCTTTAGCTTCAGTCACTTTATTGGGTTTAAATCAGATCTGGTATTCTGATTATCCGAAGTCAAATTTTCATTTTATAAATGATAATAAAGAATGGCTGCAAATGGATAAAGTGGGCCATTTCTACTCTGCTTATCATTTGGGAAGATTTGGTGCAGAAGCACTTAATTGGAGCGGTGCTGATACTAAAAAGCAATTAATTTATGGTGCGGGTATAGGCTTTGTTTTTCTGGCAGCCGTTGAAGTGATGGATGGTTATTCTTCTGAATGGGGAGCTTCTTCGGGCGATATTATTGCTAATACTGCAGGAACCGCATTGTATGTCTCTCAGGAATTACTTTGGAAAGAGCAGCGTATTACACCTAAGTTTTCTTTTCATACAACTTCATATGCCAATCAAAGACCAAATGTTTTAGGGAAATCTCTTAATGAGCAAGTACTAAAAGATTATAATGGACAGACGTATTGGCTTTCTGTAAATCTTCATTCTTTTGCAAAAAAATCAAAAATTCCGAAGTGGTTTAATGTTGCTTTTGGATATGGAGCCGAAGGCATGTTATCGGGAAATGTGCAAAACGAAATTCCGATTTCAGTCGAAAATCCCGAAAGATACCGTCAGTTTTTTCTTAGTTTTGATGTTGATTTAGCTAAAATTAACACAAAATCGCATTTTTTGAAAACTATTTTCTCGGTTTTGAACACGATTAAAATTCCGGCGCCAACTTTGGAATACTCCGCCAATAAAGGGCTTAAAGCACATGCGTTTTATTTTTAAAAACGTTAATTAATTGATTATCAGTATATTTGTAAATTGTTTTACCTTTGCACCGTAGAAATTTCAAAAAGGTGACAGCGTTTTGAAGAAAAACAATTTATGATAAAGAAATGGTACTTTTACTCGAGTTTGATCGTAGTTATTACATTTTTAAGCCTGGGTTTTAAACCCTTTAATCTAAAAACCAAACCTTGGTTTTTAATCGAAAAAACAGATGGATCCGAATACTTATTTCCATCGCAAGAAAAGGATGATTATCCTAATTTAAATTACAACTTTCCCTACACCGGAAATCATCTTATTGGTTTTAAAGAAGCAGTAGCTTTTAAAGAATCTCAAGGTAAATACCGATTAGTAAATTCCCTGGGATATATGGGGAAATACCAATTTGGTTCTCAAGCTTTACGAGCAATCGG
This sequence comes from Flavobacterium sp. ABG, assembly GCF_001027725.1. Lineage (NCBI taxonomy): Bacteria > Pseudomonadati > Bacteroidota > Flavobacteriia > Flavobacteriales > Flavobacteriaceae > Flavobacterium > Flavobacterium sp. ABG. The sequence goes on along the minus strand of NZ_LEKS01000028.1, from coordinate 32,775 downwards.
TGTCCGTAATGAAAAAGCCTTTTTGAAAGATCCCGCTTTACAGGAAAAAGCATTCGTGGCGTTATTGTCTAAAAACAAATGGATTTTGCGTAACGAAATTGAAAAGTATGAAGGGAAAGTGATTAGTGGTATCGAAATTACAGAATCTGGAATTTTGGCTGCCGCACACCTTGGAGGAGCTGGTTCAGTAAAAAACTTCTTTAAAAACAAAGGAAACAGGCATTTCAGAGATGCTTTTGGTACTTCGTTGAGAAGTTATATGAAAGCTTTCGGAGGTTATGACCTTTCTTATATTGAAGCAGATAGTAATGCTACAATTAATGATTAATAGAGTGTGAACTTTATGAGAGAACCTGCTTTTTAGAGCAGGTTTTTTTTTATGTCTAATTTTTTTATGTCTGTCTTTTTTAATGTGGGATTATGCACGAGCTTGTCATTTCGAGGTACGAGAAATCACACCAGAAATTCCGCATAGAAAATCGCCAATCTTTGTGGAGTTACGTGTGTGATTTCTCGTACCTCGAAATGACATAGTTTGTGGTGAAGGTAATAAATTGGGCTAGTCAAAACGATAATTAAGAAATTTCGCATAGAAAATCTCCAGTCTTTGTGGAGTTACGTGTGTGATTTCTCGTACCTCGAAATGACATACTTTGTGGTGAAGGTAATAAAACAGATTATTGAAAATGATAATTAAGAAAATCAAATAGTGGATTTTGTTTTTTAATTAACGCTAGTTTTTTATCCCTGTTCCATTTTTTTAATTCTTTTTCTCTTAGAATTGCTTCTTGAATCCAAACAAATTTTTCATAATAAACTAAAAATTCAATATTGTATTTTGATGCAAATGTTTTCTTCTTGATTTCTATATTTTCTTTGTGTTGATACAATCTCAATTTTAAATTCTTGGTCACACCAATGTAAAACGTCGAACGATGTTTATTTGTGATAATGTAAACATAATAAGTATGATAACCGTATTGAGGATTTAGCATATTGAGCACTATTTTAAAGTACGAATATACTTATTATTTGAGTAGCCCAAATATTTGTTTTAATCCATTTGTCATTTCGACAAAGGAGAAATCGCATCCAATATTCGACAAAGATTGGCGATTTTCTATGCGGAGTTTCTTGTGTGATTTCTCCTTTGTCGAAATGACAAAGAGGAAAAAAAAAGAGAGACAACTGTCTCTCTTAGAATTACTTTACCTGCTCAAAAAAAGCAGTTTTTATGATGTTTAATTTTCTAGTCAATTAAGATGTCTAGAATTTTTATAGCAGCTTCACTAATTTTAGTTCCGGGACCAAAAACGGCAACGGCACCGGCATCGAATAAATATTGATAATCTTGTGCGGGAATTACACCACCTACAATTACCATTATATCTTCTCTACCGTGTTTTTTAAGTTCTTCAATTACTTGAGGGACCAATGTTTTATGTCCGGCGGCCAATGATGAAACGCCTAATATATGCACGTCATTTTCTACCGCTTGTTTAGCTGCTTCGGCAGGAGTTTGAAAAAGCGGACCAATGTCTACGTCAAAACCAACATCGGCGTAGCCTGTTGCTACTACTTTTGCGCCACGATCATGTCCGTCTTGTCCCATTTTGGCAATCATGATTCTTGGGCGTCTTCCTTCTTGTTTTGCAAAGACATTTGCTAATTGTTTTGCCTTTTCAAAAGTCTCGTCGTTTTTTATTGCTGCACTATACACACCGCTAAAGGATTTAATTTGTGCTTTAAATCTTCCGAAGATACTTTCCAGAGCATCACTGATTTCGCCTAAAGTTGCTCTGTTTCTGGCAGCTTCAACAGCAATTTCGAGTAAGTTTCCCTGTCCGGTTTTAGCACAAAGAATTAATTTTTCCAGTGATTGATTTACTTTTTCAGTATCTCTTTTTGATTTTATTTCTTCCAGACGCTCTACTTGTTGTTTTCGAACCATTTGGTTGTCTACATCAAGGATATGTAAAGGATCTTCTTTTTCTAATCTAAATTGGTTTACACCTACGATAATATCTTGTCCGCTGTCAATTCTTGCCTGTTTTCTGGCTGCAGCTTCTTCGATTCTTAGTTTTGGAATTCCGGCTTCGATGGCTTTGGTCATTCCGCCTAATTCTTCTACTTCTTCAATCAGTTTCCAGGTGCTTTTTACAATTTCGTTTGTCAGGCTTTCAACATAATAACTACCGGCCCAAGGATCGACTGTTTTGGTGATCTTTGTTTCTTCTTGTAAAAAGATTTGTGTATTACGGGCAATTCTTGCCGAGAAATCGGTTGGTAAAGCAATTGCTTCATCTAAGGCGTTGGTGTGCAAAGATTGGGTTCCTCCAAAAGCGGCTGCCGTTGCTTCGATACAAGTTCTGGCCACATTGTTAAAAGGATCTTGCTCAGTTAAACTCCAACCACTAGTTTGGCAGTGGGTTCTTAATGCCAAAGATTTATCGCTTTTTGGGTTAAATTGTTGGATTAATTTTGCCCAGATCATTCTTCCCGCTCTCATTTTGGCAATCTCCATAAAATGATTCATTCCGATGGCCCAGAAAAAAGAAAGGCGCGGAGCAAACTCATCAATGGTCATTCCCGTAGAAAGACCGGTTCTGATGTATTCTAAACCATCTGCCAGAGTGTATGCCAATTCAATATCGGCGGTTGCACCGGCTTCCTGCATATGATATCCTGAGATTGAGATCGAATTGAATTTGGGCATTTTCTTGCTCGTAAATTCAAAAATATCAGCTATTATTTTCATCGAAGGGGTGGGTGGATAGATGTAGGTATTTCTAACCATAAATTCTTTCAGGATATCATTTTGTATAGTTCCTGAAAGTTTTTGTATGGCGACTCCTTGTTCTTCGGCTGCCACAATATAAAAGGCCATAATAGGCAATACTGCGCCATTCATGGTCATTGAAACCGACATTTCATCTAAAGGAATCTGGTCAAAGAGTACTTTCATATCTTCAACAGAATCTATGGCTACACCGGCTTTTCCGACATCGCCTACAACACGTTCGTGGTCTGAATCATAGCCGCGGTGTGTAGGTAAGTCAAAGGCAATCGATAGCCCTTTTTGTCCTGCTGCAAGATTTCGTCTGTAAAATGCGTTGCTTTCTTCTGCGGTAGAGAATCCTGCGTACTGACGAATCGTCCACGGGCGTCTTACGTACATGGTCGCATAAGGGCCTCGTAAATTAGGGGCAAAGCCTGCTCCAAAGTCCAAAAATTCTAAGTTCTCTAGATCTTTTTCAGAATAGGTTTGTTTCAGCTCAATTCCTTCAGCAGTTAAAAAGCTGCTTGCTGGTTGTTGTTCAACAGTGGGCTTCTCGCTTTTAAAATCTAACTTTATATGTGTAAGGTCTTTTCTTATCATGGAAATACTCTTTTGAGTAGTTTGATTAATTACTATGGAAAACTATTATTCTAATTCCAGACGTTCCTGTTCCAGTTTTTCAGCTAATCGTTTTTCTATAATTGGCGTAATTAACGTTTTTCTAGGTTTTACTTTTACAAATGGAAACAACTCTAAATCATGTTTCATTTTGTCGTCTTTATTAGGGTATTTATTGGTTCCCAGTAAAACTTCTTTTTTAGAATCAAATAATTCCTGCTCTTTAGCGGCGCTTTCCTGAATTTTCTTTTTGATGGTTCCATCGTTTAAAAGTTTCAGAAAACCTCCATTAGCTTCAATATCTTTAAATAATGCCAGTCCTTTTTCTGCAAGTTGCATGGTCAGGCTTTCAATATAATAACTTCCATCGGCCGGATTGTCTACTTTGTCAAAGTAACTTTCGTGTTTTAAAACCAATAATTGATTTCGGGCAATTCGGTCTCCAAATTCATTGTCTTTGTGGTATAAGGAGTCGTAAGGCAAATTGGCAATTGCATCTGCTCCACCAAGAATAGCCGACATACATTCGGTGGTGGTACGAAGCATATTTACATTATAATCGTAAATCGTTTTGTTGCGTTTTGTTGGTGTTACTAGTAAATGGCAGTCAATATCCGGATGGTATTCGTTGGCTATCAATTTGAAAAGCATTCGCAGGGCGCGAAGTTTAGCAATTTCAAAGAAATAATTAGTTCCCACCGAAACCTGAAATACAATCTGCTTTAGCGCGTTGGGTGTGCGGTTCAGGTACTCGTTGGCGTGCGCTAAACTATACCCGATTTGTTGTGTGATTGTGGCTCCTGCATTTTGATACAGACCTAAGTCTACACTTAATAATGTTGTATTTGAAGTTGCTTTTGAAATGTTTTCAATCGTCTCAAAATTATTTTTATCAGAAGTAGTAAACCAGTTTCCTTCTCTTGCAAAATGACCAATTGGATCTAAATTACAGTAAAAAGTACTCTTTTTTTGAATGGCAATGGCGTCGAGTTGTTTTACGAAATCGATTGAAATGAAATTCAAATTAAAGTAAACAATTCTATTTTCTAAAGGAAGACTTTCTAATAATTGCTGAACGTCAGTTTTTTCGTTTTCAATTGTGAAACGAAGACTTTCAGCACCTCTTTCTATGGTATTTAAAGCTCTTTGAATGGACTTGTCAATATCATAAACAAAGATGTTCTGACAAATTTTAAATTCAGTGACTTTTGTCTCTACGGTAGCAGCTTTTGAGAATTCATCTCTATGATAAAATGGTTTTACCTGAATGTCTTCAGGGGAATTCCAGATTACGGTTTCGTTATAATCAGCTCCATCCAATTCAAACTGAATTTTTTGTTTCCATTGTTTGGATGAAATAGGACTAAAATCGTCGAATAGGGTAGTAGCCATTTAGTGGTTTTTTTTCTGATTATTCTTTGGTTTCGGGAATAGTGTCTCCTTCAAATTGAATGATGTATATGTCTTCGCTGTCTTTTTTCATATAGTACTTCTCGCGGGCATATTTTTCTATTTGTTCGGGATTTTTCAATAGTTTGATTTGTTCCTGATCTTTTCTGATTTCCTCTTGATAATATTTTTTATTGTCTTCGAGTTCATCAATTTGATGGTCCAGGAAACGGTGATCAAAATAGGAGTAATTATCTAAAAATAGCATCCAGACCACAAAAAATAATAATACCCAAACGTATTTATTGCCCAGAAGACTGAGCCAGGATTTTCCTTTGAAAGGGTTTGTTATTTTCATTTTAAACGGTTGTAATTTTAGTATTTGATTCCTCTTTTGACCCGGCTGCTCCTTTATCTTTTTATGGTTTGACGATCATAAAAGGATAAAGGGAAAGCGGGTTATGGCTTTTAGCTTTAATGCAATAAATTTACAATAAAAATTATAAAATTCGCTGATTTATTACGGCACGAACTACATCAATAGCTACAGTGTTGTATTTGTCATTTGGTATAATGATGTCTGCAAAAGCTTTTGATGGTTCGATAAATTGCTCGTGCATAGGTTTTAAGGTGTTCTGATAACGTGTTAAAACTTCATCAATATCACGACCACGTTCTGAAATATCACGTTTTAAACGACGGATTAATCTTTCATCTGAATCGGCATGAACGTATATTTTAATATCAAAAAGATCACGAAGCTCCGGATTTGTTAAGATTAAGATTCCTTCAACGATCATTACTTTTCTCGGATGTGTTGAAACTGTATCGTCTGTTCTATTGTGTTGTATAAAAGAATATACAGGTTGATCAATCGTTTCTCCTGCTTTTAATGCTTTTAAATGTTTTACCAATAATTCAAAATCAATCGCACGCGGGTGATCAAAATTAATTAATGCTCTTTCGTCAAATGATAGATTAGTGGTTTCTTTGTAATATGAATCCTGAGAAATTACGCCAACTTCTGTGTCTGGTAATTCGTTCATGATTTGGTGTACTACTGTTGTTTTTCCACTTCCTGTTCCTCCTGCAAGTCCAATAATGAGCATAAATTTGTTGTTATATATTTGTATTGCAAAAATAATAATTTAAGTCAATATTATAATAAGAAGTTTAAAGAAGGTTTAGAATTGTTTGCCTTAATTGCGAATTGTTTAACGCTTTTTTTAAACCATATAAGTTATATAAGAAAATATAAGCAGTCGCGTAGATTTACATTGCATTTAAATGTACTTACATGACTTATATGGTGAAAAAAAATAAAAAAAATAAAAAAAATCCCGACAGTTACTACCGTCGGGATTTAGTGCAATCAGTATAGTCTTTTGAAAATATTCTGAATTTAGTAAGCACATTAATTATTTATTCTTTTTTGCTTTTATCATCATTTCAAGCTGATCCCAAAGTTCTTCCGGAATAGCTTCTAATAAGTTAAATTGTCCGGCACCTTTTAACCATTCACCACCATCAATTGTGATCACATCACCATTTACATAAGCAGAGAAATCTGAAACCAAATAAGCTGCCAAGTTGGCCAACTCCTGGTGATCACCTACACGTTTTAAAGGTACTTTTTTAGCCATGTCGAATTTTTCAGCTAAATCTCCGGGTAATAATCTATCCCAGGCACCTTTAGTTGGGAATGGCCCCGGAGCAATGGCGTTAGAACGGATTCCGTATTTGGCCCATTCTACAGCAAGACTGCGTGTCATTGCCAAAACTCCCGCTTTTGCTGTTGCACTAGGTACTACATATGCAGAACCAGTCCAGGCATAAGTGGTCACGATATTTAAAATCGTAGCTGATTTTTGTTTGCTGTCGATCCAGTGTTTTCCAAAAGCCAGTGTACAGTTTTTAGAACCTTTAAGAACGATGTCTATAACAGTATCAAATGCATTTGCAGACAATCTTTCTGTTGGAGAAATGAAATTCCCGGCCGCATTGTTCAAAAGAACATCTACTTTTCCGAAAGCTTTCAGAACTTCCTGAAGCATGTTTTCTACTTCTTCATAGTGACGAACATCACATTGAAGAGGCAAACATTTTCCGCCAGTTTCTGCTTCCAGCTCGGTAGCCGTGTTTTTTAGTTTTTCTAAATCTCTTGAAGTAATCGCCACCTGAGCTCCTAATTCTAAGAAGTATTTGGTCATGGCTTTTCCTAAACCACTTCCGCCGCCTGTAACTACGATAACTTTGCCTTTTAAAGCATCATCTCGTAACATTTTATCTGTATAGCTCATATTTTCTTTTTTTTACAATATTAATCAAATATATAGTATGCGTGCATAATATTGTTATAAAATTTTGATAAACTTTATATATTACATAATTTTTTTGCAGCCGATTCTAAAGTAAAATCATCTTTGGCAAAACAAAAGCGTATTAATTTCTGGTCTTTATGATCGGAGTAGAAAGTCGATATCGGAATTGCTGCAACACCATGATCTGTAATGAGTTTCTTGCAGAAAGTAACATCATCTTCCTCTGAAATAGCGGCATAAGAAGCAACCTGAAAGTAAGTTCCCTCACAGGGCTTTAATTCAAATCGGCTATTCTGCAACAGTTTTTGAAAATAATCTCTTTTTTCCTGATAGAATTTCCCTAAAAGATTGACGTCGACAACTTCTAAATATTGACTTATGGCGGCTTGTGAAATACTGTTGACACTGAAAACCAAAAACTGATGTACTTTTTTGATTTCTTTCATTAAATATTCCGGTGCTACGGTATAGCCAATTTTCCAACCCGTGATATGAAATGATTTTCCGAAAGAAGAAATCATTATACAACGATCTAGTAAAGCTTGTCGGGTATGTGCCGAAATGTGTTTTTCTTCGAAAGTGATGTATTCGTACACTTCGTCAGATAAAACAAGGAGATCGGGATATTTTGAAAGTATTTTTTCGAGTTCAAGAAAATCAGCTTCCTTCAGGATTTTTCCTGTTGGATTGTGCGGATTGTTGATGATGATCATCTTGCTTTTTGAAGAGCAGGATTTTTCTATTCGTTCCCAGTTTGGGGTGTAATCATCGTTTAGGGCAACTCTGATGGGTTTTGCGTTGCAAAGTAAAACAGGAGATTCATAAGAATCGTAACTCGGGTCCAGAATTAGTACTTCATCGCCGGTTTTTACTAAAGCCAAAATAGTGGTAAAAATTCCCTGAGTTGCACCAGCCGTAACCAAAATTTCGGTTTCAGGATCGATCGTTCTGTTGTAAGAACTCTTAACCAATTTTGCAATCTGACTCATTAACGGCGGATAACCTGCCATTGGAGTATATTGGTGTACATTTTCTTTGGTTAACTTCGCTAAAATGTCTGTTAATCTTTCGTCGACAGGGAAATTTGGGAATCCCTGCGAGAGATTAATGGCATTGTATTCTGCGGCCATTTTTGACATTACCGTAAAAATACTGGTGGTGATATTAGGTAATTTACTCATGAAAAAGTTTTGAGGTTAGAAACTTGTGAGTTAAATGTACGATAAGTAATAGTTTTTTGCTAAAATTATTTTGCAGGAATATTTATAGGAATTGGGAGTGAATAAAGCACTCTGACCAACTTATTGTTTTGTTTTCCGGGAATCCATTTTGGAGCATTTTTTAGAACACGAATAGCTTCGCGACCCGTTTTATGACCCAAATCTCTTAGTACTTTAATATCGCTTAAAGATCCGTCTTTTTCTATTATGAAGGTGACATAAATTCTTCCTTTAAGTGCCGGAGTTACATTTGGAATTTGGAAGTTTTGCTCCATGTAGGTATTAAAAACGGCTATTCCGCCAGGGAATTCCGGCTTTACCTCTATTCCTGCTGTACTGTAAATACTATTATCGTCATTTGGAACAGCTCCTTGTGGCGGTATTTTATTTGTAGGCTCGTCTATGGTAATAATTTCCGTTTGAGAAAAAACACTTTGAACAGTGCAAATCAGAATCAAAATTAGAAATTTCTTCATTTTATGGTGGTTTTACATTTTATGAATGATAAAAATAGTCGGTCGATTGTGAAGGTCAACTTTAAGTTTCTTCCAATCTGAAATGCGCATTGTTTTAATGAATTCTGTTGGTAAGGTAATATCAGTTGCAATACAAAGATGCGTTGCAGGGTTTAAGATTTGCAAAATATCCTCGACCAATTTGTTATTTCGGTAAGGTGTTTCGATAAAAAGCTGCGATTGATTTTTATCCTGAGATAATTTTTCAAAGTACTTTAATGCCGATTTTTTTTCGTCTTTATCAATAGGTAAATAACCGTTGAAAGTAAAACTCTGTCCGTTCATTCCCGAAGCCATCATAGCCAATAAAATAGAAGAAGGCCCTACTAAAGGAACAACCTGTATTCCTTTTTCATGTGCTAATTTTACAATTACAGCACCGGGATCAGCTACACCGGGACATCCGGCTTCGCTCATTAAACCCATGTTTTTTCCTTCTAACAAAGGTTTTATAAAGTCTAAATGTTCGCTTGGCTCCGTACGTTTGTTTAAGGTAAAAAGAACCAATTCGGATTGTTTCTTTTCGGGATAAACCGCTTTTATGGATTTTCGGGCTGTTTTGTCGTTTTCGACTATGTAGTGGTCTATAAGCTCGATACTTCTTTTTACTGTTTGCGGTAAAACGTCCATCGGATCGCTTTCGCCCATAGTGGTTGGAATTAAATATAGTTTTCCTAGAAGTTTCATGTGCGTTTTTTTAAATTTATAAAACGAATTAGCTCTCAATTGTCATTTTTACAAACGAATTGAAAGGAGGTAAGTTATGAATATTTTTCGATAAGTTTTTGGGCAATGATGTCCGTAACTTCATCCAGCATTTCGTAAACATTGTCAAAACCATTAGAGACACCAAAGTAAGGGTCAGGGACATCTACATTTTCGTCAGGAAATAACTCGTTCAGAATAAGTTGTACTTTGTTTTTGTGTTCGGCTGTTTTTGCAAGAAGTAGTACATCATCGTAATTGGAAATATCCATTACATAAATATAGTCAAATTCATCAAAGTCGGAAGTTTTAAATTGTCTTCCTTTTTGATGATTGATATCGATGCCATTTTTTTTGGCAACGGCAATCGAACGTTTATCGGGTGAATGACCTACATGCCAGGAACCGGTTCCTGCAGAATCTACCAGAAATGTATTTTGGGGTAATTTGGAAGCTAAAATTCCTTCAGCTAAAGGAGATCTGCAAATATTTCCCAAACAAACCATTAGAATCTTTACTGGCATGATGCGCGTTTATAGCGTTAGTTTTTTGTTGATATCTTCGACAAATTTCTTGAATTGTTTGTCTGTAGAAACTAAATTGTCAACCGTTTTACAGGCGTGCAATACTGTAGCGTGATCGCGATCTCCAATTTGTGAGCCAATGTTTGCTAAAGAAGCTTTGGTAAATTTCTTTGCAAAAAACATGGCCAATTGTCTTGCTTGCACGACATGCCTCTTTCTGGTTTTAGATTGAAGTGTTTCAATGTCTAATTGGAAATAATCAGAGACAATTTTTTGGATATAATCAATTGAAATTTCTCTTTTTACGTTCTTAACAAATTTCTCTACTACACTTTTAGCCAACTCAATTGTTACTTCTTTTTTGTTGAAAGAAGATTGAGCGATTAACGAAATAATAGCACCTTCTAATTCTCTAACGTTAGATTTGATATTGCGGGCAACATATTCAATAATGTCTTCCGGCATTTCAACACCGTCACGGTATAAGATATTTTTTAAGATCGAAATACGGGTTTCGTAGTCCGGTTGGTGCAATTCTGCAGATAATCCCCATTTAAAACGGGATAATAAACGCTGCTCAATATCCTGCATATCAACAGGTGCTTTGTCAGAGGTTAAAATTACCTGTTTTCCGTTTTGATGTAAGTAGTTAAAAATATGGAAGAAAACGTCCTGAGTTCCCGATTTTCCGGATAAAAACTGAACGTCATCAATAATTAAAACATCGATCAATTGGTAAAAGTGAATAAAATCGTTACGATTGTTCTTTTTTACCGAGTCAATATATTGTTGTGTGAAAATTTCGGCAGAAATATATAAAACCGTTTTTTCTGGATATTTGTCTTTTACTTCTACACCTATCGCATGCGCTAAGTGCGTTTTTCCTAAACCAACACCACCAAAGATTAATAGCGGGTTAAATGAAGTTCCCCCAGGTTTGTTGGCAACAGCCATACCTGCGGAACGAGCCAAACGATTCGAATCCCCTTCAAGAAAATTGTCAAAACTGTAGTTGGCATTTAATTGCGATTCAATTTTTAAATTTCTGATTCCGGGAATTACAAATGGATTTTTAAGCTCTGGATTTAAGTTTTTAAACGGAGCATCAACCTCTTGCGGTTTCATGGGCACTCTGTTGGCACTTGGCAGCTGTTCAGTAAACGGCTGTTTATTACCATAAGTGTTTTCCATTTTAATTTTATACAGTAACTTTGCGTTTTTCCCTAGTTCTTTGGTAAGCGCAACTTTCAATAATTTAACGTAATGTTCTTCTAGCCATTCGTAGAAAAATTTACTCGGTACTTGAATGTATAATGCATTGTCGGTTAGCTCAACTGATTTGATTGGCTCAAACCAAGTTTTGTACGCCTGGTCTTGAATATTGTCTTTTATAAAAGACAAACAGTTTTCCCATACCGATTGAGCAGTTTTAGTCATATATTCGAATAAATTTTTATATTATTGATAAAGATTCTCCTAATAAAAAAGGAGCAATTTTATTCCGTATTTCGGGATAACAAATATGTGAACAAATTTCTTTAAAAAAAAATAATTTGAAGTCTAATTTTATAAAAAAATGTTGTAAGGGGACTTTTAGGAACTAAAATTTTTTAATCTATAAATAATGAAAAATCATCAAACTCAAGTACGAGTTCGTTACTCTGAAACTGACCAAATGGGGGTCGTTTACCACGGAAATTATGTTCCTTATTTTGAGATAGGACGCGTGGAATGGCTTAGAGATAAAGGGGTTTCGTATAAAAGCATGGAAGAAAGCGGTATTGGATTGCCGATTGTTTCGATGCAAATAAATTATAAAAAATCGGCACGCTATGATGAGCTGTTAACCATCCATACCACGTTCAAAAGTCAATCCTCTGTAAAGATCGAATTCGATTGCGAGATCTACAATGAAGCAAATGAGTTATTAACAACTGCAGTGTTTATTTTGGTATTTATTTCGTTAAAAACAGGTCGCCCGACAGCTCCTCCAAAATACATTTTAGAGTTGTTTGAAACTCTGGTATAATTGTTAAAATGAGGGGTATTTTTATTAGAATTTATAAAGTTTTAATATCGATTTCAAACATTAAATCAAAAATGTCGAATATTATTTCGGCATTTTTTTTTCTCGTTTTGGTCTCAATTTTGCCAATTGGCAGTCCGGAATCTTGATCCATTTCCATTTCCTGAGAAACGATATCCAGTTTTTTTTCTTTGATAACCCGCATCACTTTATTCATGTTTTTGTAGTCAAAAGAGATTAAAAAATGCACGTCGATCGTTTTTTCGATGATCTCGCAACTTTCAAGTGTCATTTGGGCTGTTGTTCTATAAGCAGTAATTAATCCGCCGACTCCGAGTTTGACACCGCCAAAAATTCGAACTACGACTATAAGAACGTTTGTTACCCCAAAAGATTGTATTTGTCCGTATATAGGTGCGCCGGCTGTATTGCTCGGCTCTCCGTCGTCATTGGCGCGATAGCTAATGTTGGGCGCGGTACCTAATTGATAGGCGTAACAAAAATGAACCGCATGAGGATGTTGTTTTTTTAAAGTCTCAATGATGGGTTTTACTTCTTCTTCGTTTTCGATAGGAAAAGCATAACCAAAGAATTTGCTGCCTTTTTCTTTTAATAAGATCTCTTCTGATTCAAAGGCAATGGTTTGATAAGTGTCGTTGTAGTCCAAGAGTTAAGAGTGAGAAGTTAAAGGTGAGAGGTGAAATGTAAAAAAATTAAAGTATGTTTTTTTCAAACAAATCAACTACGTCTTCCTGTCCAACTTGTAAATTCCATACATTAAAGCCCAAAGAAGCAGCACCGTCTGTGTTTTCTTTTTTGTCGTCTATAAATAAGGTACGTTTGGGAGACAGCTCGTGTTTGTTGATCAGGTATTGAAAAACATCTGCATTGGGTTTGCGCATTCCAATTTCAAATGAAAAATAAACTTTTTCAAAACATTGATAGAAATCGCTGTAAAAGGAAATGCCGCTTTTGTTTTCGAAAGTTTCAATATGAATAGAATCGGTATTGCTCAATAAAAACAAACGGTATCTATTGGAAAGCATCTGCAGGAACTCTAAACGATACAAAGGGAAATCTGCCAGAATAGCATTCCATGCCTCGAGAATTTCTTCTTTTGATGCGTTTGGAAGTTCTTTTTGAAAACCACCAATAAACTCCTCGGGCGAAATATCACCAGTTTCAAACAGCAGGTTTAAACGATCCAATTCAGAACTCCATTCTGTCATGCCTAATTGCTGCAATTTAGAAATGGTAGCTTGTTTATCTAAATTGATAAAAATGTCTCCGAAGTCAAAAATTATAGTATCAATCATGATTTCTAATGTGTATTAATTCATCAGTTATAAGGTGCGTTGTAGCTGTTTTATTTCGTGTTATTGTCGGTGCCTTTATTCCTTTTTCGAAAGTAGATTTTCCGATAAAAATACAAGCTTCGTCCCAGATATTCTGATCAATAAAAGTTTGTAACGTCTGTAGTCCACCTTCAATTATAATAGACTGTATCTGGTTTTGATACAAAATCGTTAAGAGTTGTGGTATTATATTTTGATTAAAATCAATTACTTCAAAGGTAGTGTTTTCTTTTTCGCTGGCAATTTTTGAGCCTGTTAATACGATCGTTTTAACACTATCGTCGAAAATAAAACTGTCTTTTTCGATTCGATTGTGCTGATCTAAAACAACTCTTGTCGGATTATTTCCGCTCCAGTCCCGAACGTTTAATTTTGGATTATCATCTACCACGGTTTGTGTTCCTACAAGGATAGCTTGCTCTTCACTGCGCCATTTGTGAACCAATTGTCTCGAATAAGCATTGGTAATCCAAACGGGTTTTCTGCTTGGGTTGTTTTCTTTTTCTGGTGCCAAAAAGCCATCCTGACTTTCTGCCCATTTCAGAATAATATAAGGTCTTTGCTTTTGGTGAAAAGTAAAAAAACGTTTGTTGAGTTCGTTGCATTCGTCTTCTAAAACGCCGACAACAACAGTAGCACCCGATTCGATTATTTTTTTGATTCCTCTTCCGGCGACTTTTTCATTTGGATCGACAGTGCCTACTACTACATTTGGAATTTTATGTTCTATAATTAAATCGCAGCAGGGTGGTGTTTTACCAAAATGACTGCAAGGTTCCAAGCTTACATAAATGGTAGCTTTTTTTAATAACGATTTGTCTTTTACGGATCGAATCGCATTTACTTCTGCATGCGGTTCTCCTGCTTTTTTGTGCCAGCCTTCACCAATAATCCGGTCTTCGTAAACGATCACGCTTCCTACCATTGGGTTCGGATAAGTCGTTCCCAGACCATTTTTGGCCAATTCGATGCAACGTTTGATATATTTCTCCTGTATATTCACACTACAAAAGTAGTTATTTTTCAGTTTACGATTTCGTTAAGAAAACTATCGGAAAACTATTTTTACTTTTGTAATTATAAGCTGAATAAAGTAAAATGGAAAATTGGAGTATTAGAATAATTCAAAAACAAGACAATCAGGAAGTTGCAAAATTAATACGATCCGTTTTTGATGAAATGGAAATTCCAAAAGTTGGGACTGCTTATGAGGATCCTTATTTAGATTTGATGTTTGAAGAATATCAAAAACCAAAATCGGCTTATTTTGTAGTTGAATCTGAGGGTAAAGTTTTGGGTTGTGCCGGAATTGCGCCTTTAGAGAATGGGGATTCTAAAATTTGCGAATTACAAAAAATGTACTTTTTGCCTGAAACAAGAGGTTTGGGAATTGGCAGCGAAATGATGGAGATGTGTTTGCAACAAGCACGGGATTTTGGTTTTGAAAAATGTTATATCGAAACAATGCCTTTTATGCATGCGGCCCAAAAATTATATAAAAAAGCGGGTTTTGAGTATCTCGATGCTCCGATGGGAAATACTGGGCACAGTTCTTGCCCTGTTTGGATGTTGAAAGATTTACGAAGCGAATTGTAACATATTTTACTTTTCATTACTTATTATCCTGAAATGCTGCCGGTTTTAATCGAAAATTAATGCTCAAATACCCAAAATGAAAATCAAACAATACCGTACTCAATTTATACAAGAGCTGTCGTCTTTTTATGATGCTTATGAAGCAGAAAGTTTTTTCTATTTAATTTTAGAAAACAAACATAAACTACGACAAATTGATTTGGCTTTAAATCATGAATTGGTTTTTAATCAATCTGATTTTGCGTTTTGGGATGTCATTTTGCAGGAGTTAAAAAAAGAAGTTCCGATTCAGTATTTACTGGGGAAAACGAATTTTTACGGTTTGGATTTTGAAGTCAATGAGAATGTTCTGATTCCGAGACCGGAGACCGAAGAGCTGGTGGAATGGATTGTAAAAGAAAACGCAAAAACGGATAAAACTAAGACTTTAAAAATTTTAGATATCGGTACAGGAAGCGGTTGCATTGCGGTTTCATTGGCTAAGAATTTACCAAACGCAAAGGTTTATGCTATTGATGTGTCGAAAAAAGCATTGGAAACAGCGAAACGAAATGCAATAAATAATAAAGTAGAAGTTACTTTTTTACTAAATGATGTACTGGAATTAGAGGAACTGCCTTATGATTTTGATATCATCGTTTCGAATCCGCCTTATGTTCGCCATCTGGAAAAAGAAGAAATCAAAAAAAATGTATTGGACTATGAGCCGCATTTAGCGCTTTTTGTCGAAGATCATGATGCCTTGATTTTTTACAAAAAAATTGCTACTCTGGCTCAGGATAATCTATTCAAAAATGGACAGTTGTATTTTGAAATTAATCAATACCTGGGCAAGGAAATGATTGATTTACTTGAAGAAATGGAATTTAAAAACATCGAATTACGTAAGGATATTTATGATAATGACAGGATGTTGAGAGGGTCTTTTTAGTCACAGTTTTCAGTCTCAGTCTTCAGTCTCAGTCTTCAGTCTTCAGTCTCAGTTTTCGATCTCGGTTTTCGATCTCGGTTTTACTGTAAACTGCGACTGCGACTGAAAACTAAGAACTATTCGTATCGCAACGCTTCGATAGGGTCTAGTTTAGAAGCTTTTATAGCGGGGTACAAACCGGAGGCTAAAGCAACAAGGAAGCTGGTTATAAAAGCAGCGATAATGGCTACCCACGGAATGACAAAAACAAAATCCATGGCGGTGGCGATACCATAACCCAATAGTATTCCCCATATAATCCCAACTAAACCGCCAATTTGTCCAATCAATAAAGTTTCGATAAAAAACTGAACAGCAATCGTTGATTTTTTTGCTCCTAATGCTTTTCGAACCCCGATTTCTCGAGTGCGTTCCGTAACCGAGACAATCATGATGTTCATTAAGGCAATTGAAGAACCTAAAATGGTTATGACACTTATGATCACGGAAGCCCAGCGCAAGTAGACCGTAATACTTAAAATTCGGTTGATTAAGTCGTCACTTCGGCCAATACCAAAATTAGAATCACGAACGGGACTTAATTTTCGTACTCTTCGCATGACACTTGTAGCGTTATCAACAGCCTCGTCCAAAAAATCTTTTTTTGAAACCATGGCGCTGATGGTGTAATTGATGTTAGGAGCTGTAAATAAAGAACGTGCCACCTGAATTGGGATTAAAACCCTTAAATCCTGACTGTTCCCAAACGTTGATCCTTTTTCTTTTAAAACGCCGATAACTTTAAATCGGGCACCTCGTATTGAGATTATTTTATCAATTGGATTCACATCTTTTAAAAGCCCTTTCTCAAAATCGGATCCCACAACACAAGAATAGGTATTATTGTCAATGTCAAACTGATTAAAACTACGACCTGAACTTACCTCTAAACCCGAGTTGGTTATAAAGTGTTCGTCGACACCAAGGATTGTAATTTCCGGATCGGTTTTTTGGTCTAAGTATTTTACTTCCGCTTTTGAAGTCGCTGTAAACGAAAGCGAAGTCTCGGTAAAAGGATATTTGTATTTGTTTTTAAAAGCGACTGCTTCAGGATAAGAGATGATCGGATTTACGATTTCACGCTCATTGCCACCTCTGTTTTTAAGATTATTCTCGTACTGGTTAATGTTGAAAGTATTAGCGCCCATAGACGCAAAATTGGTAGAAATGGTATTTTCTAATGCTGTTACAACGGTAAGAATTCCAACCAAAGCCGTAATTCCAATAGCAATAATTAATACGGTAAGAATAGTACGGAGTAATTGTGTTTTGATAGAACCAAACGCAATTCGAATATTTTCTCTGAATAATTTTAGCATCATGACCAATTTGTCACGAAAATACGTTTTTTGTTACAAGTTTGTTTTCGATCGGGCATTATTTATTTTAAAAAATAAGATATTTGCAAACGATTTAAGACTTGAATAAAATTCTAAAATCAGGAATAAATTAACTTAAAGATTTTTAATTTATAGGTTTCAAAGAAAATCTAAAATCTAAAATCGACAATCTAAAATATTAAAGATGGCTTCTAAACCAAGTATACCAAAAGGAACGAGAGATTTTTCACCTGCAGAGGTGTCAAAACGTCAATATATTATTCAAACCATAAAAAGTAATTTTGAGAAATTTGGTTTTCAGCCTATTGAAACACCTTCGTTTGAAAATTCTGAAACCTTAATGGGGAAATATGGAGAAGAAGGAGATCGTTTGATTTTTAAAATATTAAACTCAGGTAATTTTTTCTACAATAAAAAGAACAAAATCGAATTGCCGGAAGCGATAGAAGAGTTGCAAATAAATTCTGCTGAAACAATTGATACGAATCAAAGAATTCAGTTGAATAAATTTACCGGAACGATTTCAGAAAAAGCATTGCGTTACGATTTAACCGTTCCGTTTGCCAGATACGTGGTACAACACCAAAATGAAATTGAATTTCCTTTCAAAAGATATCAAATTCAACCAGTTTGGAGAGCAGATAATCCACAAAAAGGGCGTTTCAGAGAGTTTTTCCAATGTGATGCCGATGTTGTAGGTTCAAAATCATTGTGGCAGGAAGTAGAATTGGTTCAATTGTATGATACTGTTTTTACAGCTTTAGGTTTAGAAGGTGTAACCATTAAAATCAATAACAGAAAAATTTTATCCGGAATTGCAGAAGTAATAGGCGCTTCGGATAAATTGATTGATTTTACAGTTGCTTTAGACAAACTGGATAAAATCGGTGAAGAAGGTGTAAAAAAAGAAATGATCGAAAAAGGAATTACTGAAGAAGCCTTGGTTAAAGTACAACCGCTTTTTGGTTTTACTGGAACTTTTGCAGATAAAATCGCTCAGCTTTCTAATTTATTGGCTTCGTCTGAGGAAGGGATGAAAGGAGTAGAAGAGTTGCGTTTCATCTGTGATAATGTAGCTACTTTAGGTTTGTCAACAGCAACCTTAGATCTTGATGTGACTTTAGCACGTGGTTTGAATTATTATACCGGAGCCATTTTTGAAGTAGCAGCGCCAAAAACAGTTGCGATGGGTTCTATCGGAGGTGGTGGAAGATACGATGACTTAACGGGTATTTTTGGTTTAAAAAATATGAGTGGAGTAGGAATCTCTTTTGGATTAGACCGAATTTATCTGGTTCTCGAAGAGCTTCAGTTGTTTCCTGAAACCGTTGCGGCAACTACCAAAGCGATATTCATAAATTATGGAGATACAGAGGCGTTATATGCTTCACAAGCCATTCAGAAATTAAGAAAAGAAAATATAAAGGTGGAACTTTATCCTGATAATGTAAAAGTAGGGAAACAATTTCAATACGCTGATAAACGATTAATTCCTTTTGCCGTAATCGCAGGTGAGCAGGAAATAGCTTCAAATTCTTATTCGCTTAAAAATTTAGTAAGTGGTGAACAAATTTCTGTTGATTTCGAAGGATTGAAAAAAGCATTGCTTTAAGGAATAATTTGGTAAGGTTTTGTGTCACATGACTTTAGCGAATTTTAGTGGATTTTGATTAATTTCTAATTAAAAAAATCAGCTAAAATCTTTCTAAAACTGCCTAAAATAATTGCAGGAACAGAAAAAAAACTTTTAATTTGCGGCACTAAGTTACGGGCGTAGTTCAAGGGTAGAATAGCGGTCTCCAAAACCGTTGATGGGGGTTCGAATCCCTCCGCCCGTGCAATAAAACCGTATTCAACATAAAATAGTTATTGATTATTTTTTGAGAGGTTTTCGAAAGAAAAAAAGTATAAAAAAAGCTTCGTCTGAATGTAGACGAAGCTTTTTTTTAATATAAGGTAAACTTGAATTAATAATTATTTATAAAGCCGAGGCTAAACCCTTAAATTCAATTTTAATTTGGTAATACTTTTGTATTTGTTTGATGCTCAAATATACCATATACTAAAACGTAATAGTCTTAAAATTATACTAAATTTTTAAAGTGAAAAACGAACGATTGGCTACTTTTTTTGAAGTGTAATTAATTGTTTTTGAATGTAATCAATTCTGTTGGGTGCGCAAAAGCATTTTGGTCAGGTTGGATTTGCAGGAGTGTTTGTAAATTATGGTATAGTCACCAAATTCGATATTTTTTAGTTCCTCGTCAATTACTTTTTTTGCAAGATTATAATCGGTAACGATACACCCAATTTCTAAGCTATCACATTTGGTAGCAATGCTGTTGCAATGACCAAGACTTCTTAATTCGAGTATATGACTGATTCGTTCTTCAAGATTGTATCGTTTTTCTAAGTCGTTTTCTTTCTCGAAAGTTTGATTTTTATATGCAATCTCCAGATATAAAAATTGCTTTTCATCAAGCTCTGTATATCCTTCTTTTCGTTTTGTGTTAATTCTGTTTTTAAGCGTTCTTGGTAAATTGATAAAAATACCACTTTTAATTTCTTTGTATTGCCCCAATTTTCCAACAATACCCCAATAGACGATGGCTGTTTTTTCATCCACTTGCCAGATCTCCCAATAATGGAGTTGGTTTTGGATTGTTTTATAAAGTTTAATCATTTTATTTTAGTATTACGTTACGATATAAAAGTTTTGCAAAATCAGATTTGTTTACGTTATAGTATATTGCAAATATAGTAATATTCTTACTTTTTATTTGTTTTTTTAGCAGTTTAACAAGTCAGGAGGTGAGTTATAAATTACTTGGTTGTTAATTTGTTGATATGTAGTTGTTTGTAGCTGTATGTTGCCCTTTGTTTTTGTGAATGTATTTTGAGGACTACTTCTTTGAGGGACTGCTACTATTCTTGACAAAGTGACAATTTGACATTTTAGAAGATTTGGCAGTACTTTTGCAGTCCAACAGAAAGAATAAAAAATGAAGTTTAAAAATATTTTTAAAAATAATAGTAATATGACTACGGAAAATACAGAATTCGATCAGGAATTAGATGATGTAACGTTAGAGAACAATGCCAACGGTGAGCAGTTAATTGTTGAAGAATTAAGTGTTGAAGAGCAATTAGCTCAAGACTTGGCAAAAGAAAAAGATAAGTTTCTGAGATTATTTGCCGAATTCGAAAATTACAAAAGAAGAACTTCAAAAGAGCGTATCGATTTATTTAAATCGGCAAATCAAGAGGTTTTGTTAGCAATGCTTCCTGTTTTAGATGATTTTGACAGAGCAATTGTAGAAATTAACAAATCTGAAGATGAAACTTTGACAAAAGGAGTGGAGTTAATTCATGAAAAACTAAAAAGCACTTTAGTAGGTAAAGGTTTAGAGCAGGTTGAAGTTAGAGCAGGTGATGCTTTTGATGCCGATTTTGCTGAAGCAATTACTCAAATTCCTGCACCTTCTGATAAAATGAAGGGTAAAATTGTTGATGTTATAGAAAAAGGATACAAATTAGGAGACAAAATTATCCGTTTCCCTAAAGTAGTTATCGGTAACTAAAATGCAAATAAAATTCTGAAAGTCAATTTTTTAAGCATTGGAATTTAGAGTTTAAGATTTGGAATTTAACTTAGATTATGAAAAAAGATTTTTACGAAATACTTGGCATTTCAAAAGGTGCCGATGCTGCTGAAATTAAAAAAGCGTACCGAAAAAGTGCACTAAAATACCACCCGGATAAAAACCCGGGCGACAAAGAGGCAGAAGAAAACTTCAAATTGGCAGCAGAAGCTTATGAAGTTTTAAGTGATCCGAGCAAAAAAGCGAAATACGATCAATACGGACATCAAGCATTTGATGGTTCCGGCGGATTTGGCGGTGGTGGCCATGGCGGGATGAATATGGATGACATTTTCAGCCAGTTTGGTGATATTTTTGGTGGCGGATTTGGCGGATTCGGTGGTGGCGGAGGCGGAGGCCCTCGTCGCTCTAAAGGAAGTAATCTTAGAATTAAAGTTAAATTGACTTTAGAAGAGATTGCCAATGGAGTAGAGAAAAAAGTAAAAGTAAAACGTAAAGTTCAAGCCAAAGGAGCTACCTACAAAACCTGTACGACTTGTAACGGTCAAGGTCAGGTGATGCGTGTTACCAACACTATTTTAGGAAGAATGCAATCAGCATCTACCTGTCCTGCTTGTGGTGGTTCCGGACAAATTTTAGATAAAAAACCTTCTGAAGCAGATTCTCAAGGAATGGTTTTGGAAGACGAAACCGTATCAATCAAAATTCCAGCCGGTGTTGTTGACGGGATGCAGCTTAAAGTTTCCGGAAAAGGAAATGATGCTCCGGGAAATAGTATTCCTGGTGATTTGATTGTTGCTATCGAAGAGTTAGAACACGAGTTTTTGAAACGCGAAGGAGAGAATATTCATTTTGATTTGTATATCAGTTTCCCGGAAGCCGTTTTAGGAATTTCTAAAGACATCGAAGCCATCAACGGAAAAGTTCGTATCAAATTAGAAGAAGGTATTCAATCCGGAAAAATCTTAAGATTAAAAGGAAAAGGAATTCCAAGTATAAATGGTTACGGAAGCGGAGATTTGTTAGTGCACGTAAATGTTTGGACGCCAAAAACGTTAAACAAAGAGCAAAAACAATTTTTTGAAAATGCGTTAAACGACGATCATTTTATTCCAAGTCCTGAAAAGTCAGAAAAATCATTTTTTGAGAAAGTAAAAGATATGTTTTCATAGCGCAAACTCTTTTTAAAAAATTGAAATAAATACTAAAACCCATTCTAATAGAAACATTAGGATGGGTTTTTTGCGTATTGTAACGCAGATTCGCTTCGAATTATTTACTTTTACAACCCCGTGATAGCACAATGATCAAACTGACGCAGAAAATTCTAATAACAGCATGAGCAACTTACTCGAAGTACATAAAGTCGTAAAACAATACGGTGATTATGTAGCGCTTAACGAAGTTTCATTAAATGTACCAAAAGGTAGTATTTATGGACTATTAGGTCCCAATGGAGCCGGAAAAACATCTCTAATTCGCATTATAAACCAGATTACTTTGCCCGATAGCGGTGAAATAATTCTGGACGGAGAAAAATTACAACCCAAACATGTACAAACAATTGGGTATTTACCTGAAGAAAGAGGTTTGTATACTTCAATGAAAGTAGGCGAGCAATGTTTGTATCTGGCACAAATGAAAGGTCTTTCCAAGGCCGAAGCCAAACAACAGTTAGAATACTGGTTTGACCGTCTGGGAATTCAGGGTTGGTGGAACAAGAAAATTCAGGAACTTTCTAAAGGAATGGCACAGAAAATACAGTTTGTAGTTTGTGTCTTGCATAAGCCTAAATTACTGATTTTTGATGAACCTTTTTCGGGTTTCGACCCTGTAAACGCCAATGTCATAAAAGATGAAATTTTGGCATTAAAAGAGCAAGGCGCAACAATTATTTTCTCTACGCATCGTATGGAAAGTGTAGAAGAACTTTGCGATCATATTGCGCTGATTCATAAATCAAATAAATTAATCGAAGGAAAGGTTAGCGATGTAAAACGCCAGTTTAGAACCAATAGTTTTGAAGTGGGTATCCTGACCGATAATGTAGAAGGTCTGATGTATGATATTACACAGAAGTTTACCGTTGCCCCGGCGCAATTTAAATCCTTAAATGAAGATCTGAAGTTAGAGATCCAAATCGGAAATGCGACTCCAAACGAACTATTGCATCTTTTGACACAGCGTGGACAAGTCACCCATTTTGTGGAAAAGATTCCAAGTATCAATGATATTTTTATTAAAACCGTAACGGAAAACAAAAACTAGATTTTGGATTTTAGATTTTAGAGTGAAACCCTAAGATCTGAAAATCTAAAGTCAGCAATCTAAAATCTAAAATAAAAAATGAGCATT
The DNA here is from genome assembly GCF_001027725.1 of Flavobacterium sp. ABG. NCBI lineage: Bacteria > Pseudomonadati > Bacteroidota > Flavobacteriia > Flavobacteriales > Flavobacteriaceae > Flavobacterium > Flavobacterium sp. ABG. The sequence continues at coordinate 9,460 of NZ_LEKS01000028.1, read as the reverse complement.
ATATCATTAATTATAAAAAGAGAATTTATAGCAAAAGTTCGTAACAAGTCTTTTGTTGTCATGACATTTTTGAGTCCGTTGTTGTTTGTTGCCATTACCGTATTTATTGGTTATTTAGCTTCAATGAAAGCAGATACAAAACGTATTGCAATTCATGATGAAACGGGTTTGTTTGCAGACGATTTTCTGAAAGAGAATAAAAAAGAGGCCGAATACCATTACCTGAATTTATCGGAGATAAGTGTTAAGGACTTAAAGGATAGTATTACCAATGAAAATTTTAGTGGTCTAATTGTGATCCCTAAAACCGGTAATTTAAAAGATCTGGAAAGTAAAGTAGAATTGATCTCTGGCGAAAGTCTTCCAGGTCCTTTCATAAAAGATGTACAAAATTTAGTAGAGAAAAAGCTTACTGCATTCAACCTGCAAAAAGCAAACATAGATACTTTGCAAATTAAAAAAGCACAATCTAAAGTAGATGTGGTTTTGAAAAATACAAAGGGTGAAAAGAGATTCAAAGGGTTGAATTGGATGAAAATTGTAATCGGTGGCGGATTCGGTTACTTAATTATGATGTTTATTATCATTTATGGCAATATGGTAATGCGCAGCGTGATCGAGGAAAAAACGAATCGTATTATTGAAATCATTATTTCGTCCGTGAAACCTTTTCAGTTAATGATCGGTAAAATTGTCGGGACCTCACTTGCAGGATTGTTACAGTTTTTGATCTGGGTCGTCATTGGTCTCGGATTAATGTTTGTGGCTTCTGCTTTTTTTGGCGTGAATGTAGGACCCGAAGGAAGAATTCCTCCCGAAGTAATGCAGTCTGCACAGCAGGAATTTTCAGGAACAGCACAAATGTACATTGCCGAATTATGGAATTTGCCTATTGCCAGTATTGTAATTGGTTTTGTTATTTATTTTATTGGAGGGTATTTTTTATATAGTTCATTTTATGCCGCAATTGGAGCTGCTGTCGACAATCAAACCGATTCACAACAATTCCTTTTGCCAATTATTATGCCTCTAATTCTGAGTGTTTATATCGGATTTTTTACCGTTGTGAATGATCCGCATGGAACTATTGCCGTGGTATTTTCGATGATTCCGTTAACATCCCCGATTGTAATGTTAATGCGACTTCCGTTTGGTGTGCCTTGGTGGCAAATTGCAATTTCAGTATCTTTATTGTTTGCGACCTTTTTGCTTGTTGTTTGGTTCGCTGCAAAAATTTATCGTGTCGGTATTTTAATGTACGGAAAGAAACCAACCTGGAAAGAGTTGTACAAATGGCTTAAATATTAAAAATTATGTGGAAGGATATTATTGAATTTATTAATTACAATTTTATTAATGGCGAAAATGTAAAAATCTCGCTACTTGATTTGATGCTGCTTTTTCTTGCTATAACGGCAACATCGATCGTATTAAAGTTAATTCAGAAGTTGTTTAGTAAAAAACTTCCTGTCGCAGACAAAAAGAAGTTCAATAGTGTTTTTCAAGTCGTTAAATATATCGTTTACCTTTTTGTAATTGTATTAATGCTAAACGCAACCGGAGTAAATGTTAATGTGTTTTTAACCGCCTCTGCAGCCTTATTTGTAGGTTTGGGATTTGCGTTACAAACATTTTTTCAGGATATTATTTCGGGAGTTCTAATCATTTTGGATCAGTCTTTGCATGTTGGTGATATCATTGAAGTCGACGGTCGTGTTGGATTGGTACAAGAGATCAAATTAAGAACCACCATTGTTGTGACCAGAAATGATCGTGTGATGATCATTCCGAATCATAAATTTATGGACGACACACTTTTTAATTGGACTCAGAATAATTCGAGTAACCGGGAAAGTGTTTCCGTTGGAGTAGCGTATGGAAGCGATGTTCGTTTAGTCGAAAAATTATTGCATCAGGCAGTAGATTCAGTCGAAGGGATTGTCAAAGAAGGAACGGTTAAAGTTACTTTTGATGACTTTGCAGATTCTTCGCTAAACTTCTCAGTTCACTTTTATGTTATTCATGGTATGCAGACACCGGGGATTCAAAGTGAAATTAGGTTCCGAATAAATGATCTGTTTGCAGAAAACAATATTTCAATTCCGTTCCCACAAAGGGACTTAAACGTAATAAGCGTGCCGGTAAATTTGGCTTCAAAAAAAGAGAAAGAATAAGTACTGGTTTCAAATTTAATAAAGATGAGTAAAATATTAATTATAGAAGACGAAGCAGCGATCAGAAGAGTTTTGGTAAAAATCTTATCAGAAGAAAATGATACCTATCAGGTGGAAGAAGCCGAGGATGGTGCTGTGGGTCTCGAAAAAATAAAAAATAACGACTACGATTTGGTTTTGTGCGATATCAAAATGCCAAAAATGGATGGCGTTGAGGTTTTAGAAGCAGCCAAAAAAATAAAACCGGAAATCCCGATGGTGATGATTTCAGGTCACGGTGACATGGAAACGGCGATTCATACCATGCGATTGGGCGCTTTTGATTATATTTCAAAACCACCTGATTTAAATCGTTTGTTAAATACCGTTCGTAATGCTTTAGATAAAAAGCAACTGGTAGTTGAGAATAAAATTCTGAAGAAAAAAGTCAGTAAAAATTACGAAATGGTTGGCGAAAGCGAAGCAATCTCTCATATCAAAGTGATGATTGATAAAGTAGCACAAACAGAAGCTAGGGTTTTAATTACAGGACCAAACGGAACCGGAAAAGAGTTAGTAGCACATCAATTACACGAAAAAAGTGAACGTGCTAATTTCCCTTTGATTGAGGTCAATTGTGCTGCAATTCCAAGTGAGTTGATCGAGAGTGAATTGTTCGGACACGTAAAAGGTGCTTTTACATCAGCAGTGAAAGATCGCGCCGGAAAGTTTGAAGCAGCAGACAAAGGAACTATTTTCTTAGATGAAATTGGTGATATGAGTCTTTCCGCGCAAGCAAAGGTATTGCGAGCGTTGCAGGAAAGTATGATTACAAGAGTCGGTGCCGAGAAAGATATAAAAGTAGATGTTCGTGTTGTAGCAGCAACCAACAAAGATTTAAAAACAGAAATTGCAGAAGGTCGTTTCCGTGAAGATTTGTACCACAGGCTGGCTGTTATTTTGATTAAAGTTCCGCCTTTAAACGAAAGACGTGACGATATTCCGGCTTTGATTACCCATTTTACAGAGAAAATTGCTTCCGAGCAAGGAAATGCAATCAAAGTATTTTCAACACAAGCAATAAAACTATTACAGGAATACGATTGGACAGGGAATATCCGTGAACTTCGAAATGTAGTAGAAAGATTGATTATCTTAGGAGGAAATGAAATCTCAGAAACGGACGTAAAAATGTTCGCGAGCAAATAGTGGACTATAAGCAATAGGCTTTAGGCCTTAAGCTTTGGACTTCGTTAAATAATATAAATAATTTTTGCTTAGAGCATAAAGCTTAAAGCATAAAGCATAAAAAAAATGAAACTAAAAAAAATAAAAGAACAATTACAAGACGCTTTAATCGAAAATGGTTTAACAGAGGCAAATGTATTGCAACAAGAGACTTTTTCGACTATTAAAAGTGGTGCTGACTGTATCATTCTTTCTCCGGAAAAAAGCGGAAAATCGACTACCATTGTAATCAATGTAATTCAGCAATTGGCAGGTTCAGTCGAAGAATCTCCAAGAGCGTTGATTATTGTAGAAGACAAAACTAAAGTTTTGGAAATGGTAGAGCTTTTTGCAAAATATGGAAAGTATACCGATCTTGAAGTGTACGGGGTACATGACAAAGGAGATATGGATTACGATAAAAACTATATTTCAACAGGAATTGATGTTTTAATCGGAACACCAAATAAATTAAGCGACATGTTTACAACGGCAGGTTATAATGTAAACCGTTTGAAAATGTTTGTTTTAGATGATGCAGATCCAATTTTAAAGCTACGTCATGAAACTAAAATCATGCGTATCTCGAATAGTATTGCAAAAACACAAAGAATCATTTTTGCTGAGCAATTAACGGAACGTATCGAAATTTTGGCAGAGAAATTTTTACTGGAGCCTTATATTTTTGATATGGAGGAAGAAGAAGAGGATGAAGAATTTGATGAGGAAGAAGAACTTGACGAAGATGAAGATCAAACTGAAGAGGAATAAGGTAGTGAAGCGATAAATTTTATGGAGATATTTAAAACGCTTAAATTTTTATCGATTGTACTTGTAGTCTTTTTTGTTGTGATTTATCTGCTGCTGATTTCTTATGTGTATTTCAATCAGGTTGGGATGGTTTTTCAAAGTGCCGCACTTCCCAAAGAATATCAGTTTGATTATCAGGAGAAATTCGAAGAGCTAAATATCAAATCTTACGACGGTACAACCTTAAATGGATTGTTGTTTAAAAGCGAAAAATCAAAAGGCTTGGTTTTTTATCTTCATGGAAATGCAGGAACACTGGAAACCTGGGGGAAGATGGCTAAAGTTTATACCCATTTAGGTTACGATCTTTTTATCTTAGATTACAGAAGTTTTGGAAAGAGTGAAGGTGAAATTGAAAATGAAGAACAGTTAAACAAAGATGTGGCTACAGTTTATAAAACACTAAAGAAGCGCTATTCTGAAGATAAAATCATTATTACGGGTTATTCTATAGGTTCAGGATTAGCTACAATTTTGGCTGCTGAGAATAAACCAAAAGCTTTAATTCTGCAATCGCCTTATTACAGTTTTACAGAATTATCGAGTAGTAAAGTGCCTTATTTTCCAAATTTCATGAAAAAGTTTCATTTGGAAACGTTTGAATATTTGCCGAAAATAAAAGCGCCGATTTACATTTTTCACGGAGTTGACGATCAATTAATTCCCTATGAGAATTCAGTTCGCTTAAACAAATTATTGAGGTCTAACAGCTCTTTTTATCCATTAAAAAAGCAAGGACACATTGGAATGAACGAAAATGAAGATTTTCAAAAGCATTTAAAGACAATATTAGAATAGAAAATAAAAAATAATAATAAAAAACAATGTTATGGGATTAATGAAGGTATTTTCAGGAAGTGAAGTATTAGCAATTGCTTTAAAAGAAAGATTAGAAGAAGCCGGAGTAGAAACGGTAAAAAAAGACAATATTCAATCGGCAAGACTAGGTGGTTTTGGAGGTTCGGATTTAGCAGTTGAAGTTTTTATTCAGGAAACTGATTTTGCAAAAGCAAATCCCGTTATTGAGGATTTTAGAATGAATATTTAATAGCTCTCAGTCTCAGTATTCAGTCTCAGTTTACAGTCTCAGTTTACAGTCTCAGTCTTCTGTAAAATGCGAAAATTTGAAATGCGATTGAGTACTACAATTGAAATTTGAGGCCTGGATTCAGACTGCAAACTGCAAACTGCGACTGCGACTGAAAACCGCGACTGAGAACGGAGAAAAGTAAACTAATAAAAAAAATGCAATACAAAATGCTGGTGCTCGACATGGATGATACCTTGTTGACAGACGATCATAAAATTTCTGATTTAAATAAAAAAGTAATTCTTGAGGCGCAGGCCAAGGGGGTTTATGTGGTTTTGGCTTCTGGCCGGCCAACCTCTGCTATGACGGCTTATGCTAAAGAGTTGGAATTGGATTTGAATAATTCGTATATCATTTCGTTTAACGGTGCTATTATTAGTACAGTTAAAGACGATGTTATTTTGTTTGAGCAAACGCTGACACAAAAGCAGATTCACGAACTGTACGATTACAGCGTGAAGATGAAAACGCATATCATTACCTATCTTGACGGAGAAATTATAAGCGAAACAGATTCAGAGTTTATTGAAATTGAAAAAGTAATTACCGGAATGCCACATCGCAAAGTATCAAGTTTTAAAGAGGCTGTTGACAGGTCTGCGGTAAAATGTATTTTGTTGGCGGAACCTTCTTATTTGAAAGAAGTAGAGCAGGATCTGAAAGAGGCGATGCCACATTTAAGTATTTCGATGTCTAAACCGTTTTTCTTAGAAGCCGCTCAATATGGAATCGATAAAGCAGCAAGCATAAAAATTTTGGCTGAAAGGCTAAAGATCCAACAGAGTGAGATTATTGCAGTAGGAAATGCCGGAAATGATCTAAGTATGATTGAATATGCCGGATTGGGTGTTTGGGTAGATAATGTGACGCCCGAATTGCGCGACAGAGCTGATATAATTGTGGCTTCAAATAATAATGATGGAGTGGCAGAAGTAGTACAACGTTATATTTTAAATTAAAACTAAAACGGGATGAGAAAACCAATTGAAACAGAACGACTGATTTTAAGAGAAGTGATTTCTGCTGATGTAGATGGAATGTTTGAATTGGATTCGAATCCCAATGTGCATCTTTTTGTGGGAAAGAAACCCGTTACCACTATTGCCGAAAGCATTGCTTATATTGAAAATTTGCAACAGCAATACAAAACTTTTGGCACTGGTCGCTGGGCGGTTGTTTTAAAAGAAACCAATGAGTTTTTGGGTTGGTCCGGAATAAAGTTTATCACAGACGAAATCAATAACCATAAAGATTTTTATGAAATCGGATACCGTTTTATTGAAAAACATTGGGGAAAGGGTTATTCTACCGAAGCCGGAAAAGCTTTTGTGGATTATGCATTTAATGAAATGAAAGTAGAGGCGCTCTATGCCTATGCAGATGAAGGAAACGAAAACTCAAGAAAGGTTTTAGAAAAACTGGGTTTCCGTTATGTGAATTCGTTTGATTACGAAGACGAAAGAGAAGTTTGGTATGAATATAAGAATCCAAACCTGATATAATACCCTAAGAAATGCATCCCAAATCTTTTCAAATGTACTTCTTACAGATTAAAAAGATTTGGAAAACAGCTCGTAGTTTAGGTTTCCGAAATGTTTCGAATTATTTTTTAGCTACAGAAACAAAATATTTATTTCCGTCACCCATAGTTAGCTTTACACGCTCGTCGCAAAGATCGATTGCAAAATTCACGCTTTCGTAACAAGCACAAGTAGTGTTTTTGTCCTTAGACATTTCTGTTTTGCAATTGTTGTTTTTGAAAGTTGACAATTGTGGAGTGTACAGACTAACTAAATCAGTAGAAGCAGTTACTAAAGAGATAATACTTGCAGAATTATTATTTGTAATTCTGTAAACAATTCTATCCGTATAGTTTACTTCATTTACCGTTACCTTACGGATGTAAGTGTAAGCTGTAGATCCTTCACTTGGTTCTTTTACTTCAAATTTAAACCCAACGGCACGGATTGCAATATCAAATTGTGATTGATTGTTTAAACTGGCCCAACCTGTTAAAGTGCTAATTGACGGGAATGGATTAGTTGCAGGAGCAGCTGCAGTTTGCGCTTGCGAACTGAAAAGGGTTAAGAACATCAAGCAGATTGTGGGTAAAAATGCTTTCATAGTAAGTCTGGAATTTTTAATTGTTGCCTACTCTTTATGGTTTTCGGCTTTCCCCATTATTTTTATTAAACAAAACAACAACATAACGACAGAATATCAAAATTGTTATGGTAAAATCTGTCGAGAGATCAATTAATTTATTAATTGCTTAACTTTTTTAGCCGAAAGCATTATTTTGAACAGTTAAATGTAAGAAAATTTTAATCTAATTTTTTAAAAAATGTATTTAATCGATATTATTTGCATTTAATCGATGTTTTTGTCATTTTATTCCTATTGAAAGGACATTTAAGATCTTTTAAATATAAAACTTATTTTAGTCATTAGCAGGTTCAATTTATAGTTTTTAAGCCAAACTTAATTGTCTGGATAATGCAAAATGTTGATATATAGTATATTATTGATTTTATTTTAAAGAATATTGTATGTAAATTTGCAAACTCTTCAATTGAGAATGTAAATATAATATCTTACTACTTAAAACGTAGTGTATTCCTATGGAAAATAGAAAAAAAGTTGCCTTTTATACGCTTGGTTGCAAACTGAATTTTTCAGAGACTTCCACAATCGCCCGAAATTTTAACGATGAAGGATTTGATCGTGTCGATTTTGAAGAAATAGCAGACATTTATGTCATCAATACCTGTTCTGTTACAGAGAATGCTGATAAACAATTTAAGCAGGTCGTAAAAAAAGCAATGAAACTCAACGAAAAAGCCTTTGTAGCTGCCGTTGGGTGTTACGCGCAATTAAAACCGGAAGAATTGGCAGCCGTTGATGGAGTTGATTTGGTTTTGGGGGCCACCGAAAAATTTAAAATCACCGATTATATTCACGACTTAAGCAAAAACGATATGGGGGAAGTACACTCCTGCGAAATTGCTGAGGCCGATTTTTATGTGGGAAGTTACTCTATTGGTGACCGAACCCGTGCCTTTCTGAAAGTTCAGGATGGTTGTGATTATAAATGTACGTATTGTACCATTCCATTAGCAAGAGGAATTTCAAGAAGTGATGCGTTGGAGAACGTTTTGCAAAACGCAAAAGAAATTTCAGCACAAAACATAAAAGAAATTGTTTTAACCGGAGTAAATATCGGGGATTACGGAAAAGGAGAATTCGGAAATAAAAAACACGAACATACTTTTCTGGATTTAGTTCAGGCTTTAGACAAAGTAGAGGGAATTGAGCGTTTGCGTATTTCTTCGATTGAGCCTAATTTATTGAAAAATGAAACCATTGATTTTGTTTCTAAAAGCAGAACTTTTGTACCGCATTTTCATATCCCGCTACAATCCGGGAGTAATGATATCTTAAAATTAATGAAACGTCGTTACTTACGTGAAGTTTATACAGAACGTGTCAATAAAATTCGCGAAGTAATGCCACATGCCTGTATTGGTGTTGATGTTATTGTTGGTTTTCCGGGTGAGACAGACGATCATTTTCTGGAAACCTATCATTTTTTGAATGAAATGGATATTTCGTATTTGCACGTATTCACGTATTCAGAAAGAGACAATACCGAGGCAGCAAATATGCCGGGAAGTGTTCCTGCAAACGTAAGAGCAAAACGAAGCAAAATGTTGCGTGGATTATCGGTTAAGAAACGTCGTGCTTTTTACGAAGGTCAATTAGGAACAAACAGAACTGTTTTGTTTGAAGGTGAAAATAAAGAAGGTTATATTCACGGTTTTACTGAAAACTACGTAAAAGTAAAAACACCGTGGAATCCGGAATTAATCAATACATTACAAGAAATTAACCTGACCAAAATAGACGAAGACGGAAGCGTTCGTTTAGAGTTTTTAAACAAATTGGCAGAGGTGTAAAATGTTTCTTTGTGAAATGTTGTTTGTAAGATGTGAAATGTATGATGAGGTTAGAAATTTGAGATTTCAGAGCCTTTTATATAGTTAGAGTTTAGAAAAGAGTTACATACAGTCTGTCATTTCGAGCGAAGTCGAGAAATCACACCAGGTATTCCATTTCTATTTTTCGCTATTTTGTTATACTGAGGAACGAAGTATCTTCACAAGTAATTCCGTAAAGTGAA